>PKUH01000053.1 GCA_002869615.1 Desulfuromonas sp.
CCTGTTGATGCAGCCGATTCATCTGGCGATCGGACTGGTCGAGGGGCTGGCGACGGCAACCGTTATTATTTTTCTGGCGACGGCGCGTCCCGATATCCTCGATGGCGTTGAGGTAGCAGCGGCTCAACAGGTCCGTTCTCTCAGGGGGGTTGTTATGGCATTGCTGGCCGTGACCATTCTGGTCGGCGGTTTCTTTGCCTGGTTTGCTTCGAGCCAACCGGACGGCCTCGAGTGGGCCCTGGAAAAAGCCGGTTTCGAATCGAACACCGAGCTTTCCGAAACACACCATTCTCTGCAGCAGATTCAGGAGAAAACAGCAATTTTGCCCGAATACGATCTGCCGGAAGGGTCCGGCACCAACCGCGGCACCAGCTTGTCCGGATTGATCGGCAGTGGATTGACCATGGTCGTCGCCGGTGGAGTGATCCTTTTGCTCCGGCGCCGGCGAAAAGAGTCCGGTTAAGACTGATCAGATCGTGAGAGTTGAATATCAAAGGCCCGGGAATCCGGGCCTTTGTTGTCTATTCGTTGAATTTGTGACAGAAGAGACAGCGGAATGGTGGCGGATGCTCTTCTGACAACGGCATCTCCTCGGTGTCGTGACACTCCCTGCAGAAAACCTCGGTCTCTTTTTTGCCCATGCTTGCGACCATATCCGGGAACGGGGCGTGGATTTCATTATCCGGCACGTGTACGGTTTTTTCTTCACCGGAGATCGCAAAAAAAGTTCCGAATACAGCGATGATAACAACAATAAATATCCAGTCACGTTTGTCGATAGCCATATCAAATCCTGTCTGCTTTGGATTCAGTTCCGCTTTTTTGCTGCCAGCAGGGCGCAGCCGATAGCGCCGTTATGCTGAGGGTGCTCTGGAACGACAATATCAGCACTCGCTGCATCTTGCAACATCTGCCTGAAAGCGGCGTTTTTTGCAACGCCGCCGGTCAACACGATTGTATCGCGCGGGAAGCGGTGCAGCATCGGCATGACCCGCTTGATCAGGGTCTGGTTGACGCCGGCACAGAGACTTTCAACCGAATTCCCCTCGATGATTTTGCCAATCAATTCGCTCTCTCCGAAGATGCCGCAGGTCGCATCAAGCGGCACCGGGTTGGCGCGATGTTGAGACAGCTCCTCAAGGCTCACTTCGAGAACCGTGGCCATGTTTTCCAGGTAGCGTCCGGAGGAGGCGGCACATTTATCGTTCATCACGAAATCGGTGAGGATCCCGTTTTCTAGGCGGGCGACTTTCGAGTCCTGGCCGCAGAGATCGAGCAGGGTGAAATCCTCGAGACCGGTTTGCCAGCGGGCGCCGGCGATGTGGGCCTGGATCTCGGGGACGATCGTGGCATCGGCAAGAGCAAGGGTGTTGCGGCCATACCCGGTGACAATAACCGGCGTTTCGTCGAGCCGGATCTCCCCGGAAATCCCCATTGCTGCGAAGTCGAGCTGCAGGGTGCCGTCGGTTACTGAACCGAATTGGCGGTAAAAGGGGATGGTCGGAAAATCCTTTAGCCAGAGCAATTCCTCATTTTCGATGGCCGCGAATTTGGCCTGGCGGCTGCCGAGATCGATGCCGAAACCGTTCATGCCCGCTGCGCTCTGATCATTTCGAGAAATCCCTCGATCCGGATTCGGGTTCTGGCATCCATCACCCCGGGGCGGTCGCCTTCAAGGGTCAAGACCGGAAGCTTCAGTTTCTGACGGACAATCATATACTCGATCTGGCGGAAGCAGAACGACTGTACGTAGTGGATAATGCCGTCAATCCGGCGATGTGCGATCTCTTTCTCGATATCCTCGAGGCGGGTGAAGATGTCGTAGGGATAGGTATACGAACGGTATTGCGAAATCAGGTCCGGCGTATTGTACGGCATTGAAAACTGACGTTGGGTTTCATTGAACACAACCCGGCCGTCAAGCTCTTCGAGGATCGAATAGATGTCGGAAAATATGGGCGGAACACCGATGTAGGCGAGGCGGAGCTTTTCCCGGCGCGGCTGGCGCTGTCGAACCTCCTCGAGGAACTGGTCGATCTCCTCTTCAAAGAGATCGACGTCGCTGTTCATATCGGAAGTGCAGACCTGGAAATAGTGGTTTTCGCCGCCGCTGACCAGGTTCTCTTCCCAGGTCAGCCGGTCGATTTCATGAACCTTGAGCCGTACGGTGTTAAGCCTTTGCCGGACTGCTTCGGCGTCGGTCAGGGTCGTACCGAAATGGCGGCAGAGCTTTTCGAGTTCAAGCCGGATCGAATCTTCCGAGCGATCGTAGGGGTAGGAGAATGGCACCGTCCTGATCCCCTTGAGGGACAGGACCTCCATCAGGGCCTGGGTGTTGGAGCAGTCACCTTCGGTCACCGCAATGATTTCCGGAATCTTGTGGCGTAGCGTCACCCCGTAGATACCTTTGATCCAGCCACAGATATTGCGTGGGAAGCCGGCGATCTCCGCCTCTTCGATAAAACTCTGCGGCGCTTCATCGGTGATGAATATGTTGTTGAGGTCGACCAGCTTGCGCCCGGCCGCCAGGGGGATTTCGAGAGGGATCGTTGTTGTAAAGCCAATCATGTCAACCGCTGGCCGGGTTTAGTCCGAACTGATAAAGAGGAAGTAGATGATGCTGCCGATAATGACAACGCCGACCCCGATAAACAGGAGAAGCGTATCATTGGTCAGTCCGCCATCGAGACTGGTGCCGCGTTCAAGGGTGTAGGAGAGCAGCCAGGCGAAGCCGACAAGGCCGAGGTTGGCAACAAGCAGGACCCGCCACTTCATAATCAGGGAGACGACGGCAAGAACACCCATTACACCGAGGAAGTAGGGATTATGGATCAGGTCGCCGACCTTGGCCTGATCCATATAGGCAAGAATGTTCTCGGTTGATAGTGTGCTCAAAAATTCTATGATTGAGTCGATAAAGTCCATGCGCCTCTCCGATGCTTACCGATTGTTGTTTTGCATTCAGCTTATCCGCAACACTATAACAGTTTTTTTTAATCTGTAAAAGCGTAAACGCTCTAAAATCCTTGACTTGCCGGGTCCGCTTTTCTACTATGTACGATCGTTTAAATCGTTATTTATAAAGGGGTTTAATGGGCGAAGGAAAGGCAATAGGGATATTCGACTCGGGAGTCGGCGGGTTGACCGTGTTGAAGGAAATAGCGGCCCGGCTTCCGGATGAAGATCTGATCTACCTCGGCGATACGGCCCGGGTTCCTTATGGCACCAAAAGTCCGGAAACCGTGCAGCGATATGCAATCGAAGCGGCCCGCTTTCTTGTTGATCGCGGGGTCCGGATGCTGGTCGTTGCCTGCAACACCGCCTCTGCCGTAGCGCTTGATCTGCTCAAGGAAACTTTTGACCTGCCGGTTGTCGGGGTGATTGAACCGGGAGCGGCCCGCGCCGTAGCCCTTTCCGGTGGTCGTCGCATTGGCGTCATCGGAACCGAGGGGACGGTGAAAAGTGGGGCCTATACCCGGGCTATCCACAGCCTTGATCAGACCCTCAACGTTGTTTCCGTGGCCTGCCCGCTATTTGTCCCGTTAGCCGAGGAGGGTTGGGCCGGGCACGAAATTGCGGCATTGGCCGCCCGGGAGTATCTGGCGCCGATCCGTGAAGAGATCGATACCCTGGTGCTCGGCTGTACCCATTACCCTCTGCTCAAGGAGACCCTGAGCGCCGTTCTCGGCGAGAATGTGCAACTGGTCGACTCGGCCGAGGAGACAGCGATAATCGTTGCGGAGTATTCACAGAACCGGCCGCCGCAGAACCGGCCGCGGCGGATCAGTTTTTTCGTTACCGATGTACCGACCCGGTTTGAGCGGGTCGGCCGGGCTTTTCTCGGTGCGGAGCTTGATGACGTCAGGCAGGTAACACTCAAGGAGTCACCGGCGGGGTCATTATGAAGTTGAAGAATAAACATTTTATTTACATCAATCTTGTTGTTATTCTGCTCGGTCTTCTGCTGATCTGGTATGCCGGTCGGCCGAAGCCGGAACAGGTCGTCAAGGTAAAACAGTCGGTTCATGACACAACCGGTGAGAAAGAGCTGGCGCAACGTGACGTGACGCTCTATTTTGCCAGTCCGGGCGGACTTTACCTGGTCAGCGAGACCCGGCAGATCGGTTGCAGTGATGAAACCGACTGTATCCGAACGGTCGTCGAGGCGTTGGCGTCGGGGCCGGTACAGGCCGGTCTCGAAGTTGTTCCGGCCAAAACACTGGTCAGAAGCGTTGAGGTCGACTCCGGAACGGCGATCATCGATTTCAACCAGGAGTTTGTCTCCGGTCATCCGGGCGGCAGCCACTCCGAGCTGATGACGGTTTACGCCCTCGCCAATTCAGTAGCTGTCAATTTTCCGCATTTGCGGCAGATTTCAGTGCTGGTTGAAGGCAAACCGGTTAAAACACTCAAGGGGCATGTCGATCTGCGGCGACCCCTGATTGCCGACTTCACTTTTGCGCGCCCACCCGGTGGTGGTCTGAAACAGGAAGTTGTCAAGGAAACCCGGGTTAAGGAGTAAATACGGATGTCTGAAGTTTTAGGGAAATTGCAGGAAAAGATTCTCGTTCTCGACGGAGCGATGGGAACCATGCTGCAGGCTCGCGGTCTCAAGGCGGGGGGATGCCCGGAAGAGATGAACCTCGAAGCGCCCGATGTCGTCGCCGGAATTCACCGGGAATACGTCGAGGCCGGTTCCGATATCGTTCTGACCAATACCTTCGGTGGCAGCCGATCGAAGCTTGCTCATTACGGTCTTGAACAGAAGGTCGATGAGATCAATGCCCGGGCAGTTGAAAATGCCCGTCGGGCGGTTGGCCCGGATCGGCTGGTTGCCGCCTCGATCGGTCCGACCGGTCGATTTGTCGAGCCGGTCGGTGACGCCCCGTTCGACGAGATGATTGATATTTTCGGACAGCAGGTCCGGGCTTTTGCAGATGCCGGGGCCGACCTCATCGCTCTCGAAACGTTCCTCGATATCCGTGAGATCAAGGCCGCCGCCATCGCCTGCCGTGAATTTTCGAATTTGCCGATCCTGGCGATGATGACCTTTGACGATGGCGGCCGAACCGTCCTCGGGACACCGCCCGAGGCCGCTGCCGTCACTCTCGATCCCCTCGTTGATGTCCTCGGGTCCAACTGTGGACTCGGGATCGACGGCATGACCGCCATTCTTGAGAAAATGCGTTCGGTCACATCGCGGCCCCTGGTTGTCCAGGCCAATGCCGGTCTGCCGGTTCTGGTTGACGGCGAAACCGTTTTCCCGGGAACGCCCGAAGAAATGGTGGCGTATCATGACCGCCTGATCGAGCTCGGCGTCCGGATCGTCGGCGGCTGCTGCGGAACAACGCCGAAGCATATTGCCGCGATCAAGGAAGCCCTCGCAAGCCGCGACAACAGCTGGACGGCGCCGCAACACCGCTGTTTCCTCTCAAGCCGGACGGCGGTCCTTCCGGTCGGTCATGGCGCGCCCTGTTCGATCATCGGCGAGCGCATCAATCCGACCGGGAAAAAGAGCTACAGCGCCGAACTGCTCGAAGGAAAGACCGCTTATATCAGGCGGGAAGCCCAGTCCCAGGTTGAGGCCGGAGCCCATCTCCTCGATATCAACTGCGGAGCTCCGGGGGTCGATGAACCGGCCGCCCTCGAGCGGGCTGTCTATGCCGTGTCCGGGGTTGCGGCGGCGCCCCTGGTCCTCGATTCGTCCGATCCGGCGGCGCTGGAGGCTGGATTGAAGGCCGCTGACGGCAAGGTGTTGATCAATTCGGTCTCCGCTGAAGAAAAAAGCCTCAAGGCGATTCTTCCGCTGGCGCAGAAGTACGGGGCCGCCGTCATCGGCCTGGCTCTCGATGAAGCCGGCATCCCCGAGACGGCCGCCGGCCGGGTCGAAATTGCCCGTAAAATTCTTGAACGGGTTGAAGCTGCCGGCTTGCGTCGGCAGGATCTGATCATCGATTGCCTGACGCTGACTGTTTCGGCCGAGCAGAAACGGGCCCTTGAGACGCTGAAGTCACTTCGTCTGGTCCGCGACGAACTCGACCTGACCACCGTACTCGGGGTCAGTAATATCTCGTTCGGTCTGCCGACCCGCCCCATCCTCTCTTCCGCCTTTTTTGCCATGGCCCTGGAAGCCGGGCTCGGCGCGGCCATCGTTAATCCACTCGAAGAGAGAATGATGGATGCTTACCGGGCGGCGATGGTTCTGCTCAACACCGATCAGCGTGCTGAACAGTATATTGCCTGTTATGGTGGCGTTGCCGCTGCTCCGGCCGTTGCAGCGGAAAAGGTCGCCACTGCTTCGATTCGCGAGAGGTTGGCGACAGCGATTATTAAAGGCGACGAGGAAGGGATCGTCGGCCTGGTCGAGACCGCTCTCGGCGAAGGGTTGTCACCGCTTGAAGTCAGTAATGAGGGTCTGCTTCCCGGCCTTGAAGAGGTCGGCCGCCGCTTCGGTAAAAACCAGGTCTTTCTGCCGCAGGTCATGCTTTCGGCCGAAACAATGCAACAGGCTTTCACCCGGTTGAAGCAGGAGATGAAGGGTCAGCAGCGGGCCTCTCTCGGCAAAATCCTGATGGCGACGGTCGAGGGCGATATCCATGATATTGGCAAGAATATTGTTTGCACCCTGCTCGAAAACCACGGTTTCGAAGTGTTTGATCTCGGTAAGAATGTGCCGGCACAAAAGATCATCGACAAGGCCCTTGAGCTCAAGGTTGATGCGGTCGGGCTGTCGGCCCTGATGACCACGACTCTGCAGCAGATGGAGAATACGATTGCCGCGCTCAGGTCGGCCGGCATCAAGGTCATAACCCTGGTCGGCGGTGCCGTGGTTACACCGGAGTACGCCGAACGCATTGGCGCCGATGCCTACGCTGAAGATGCACTCGAAGCGGTCGAAAAGGTCAAGGAGATATTCCGCCAAAAGGCGTAATACCGTCTTGTGTCAAGTGTTGGAATATGCAAGAATATCTCTTTTAAGTTCAGGCTCATAGCAACGGAATAATTCAATGGTTGTCGGGTTCAATCACAATTTTAAATATATGGGCGAAGTCTTCCACGTCCAGACCGAAGATGGCGGCCTCAACACCACCAATATCATCACGCTTCTTTATCGGGGCGGGACCATTCTGGCGCGTCAGAAAACATCGTATGCCGATATCGCCAAGGCGGACAACCTCGAGCAGGTCGTCGAAGAGTTGATGAAGGAGCAGCACAAGGAAATGCTGCGCCGGCTCAAGGCCGGAGATTTCGACGATGTGATCGAGCGGATTCTTAAGGGTGGCAAGACGGTGCCGGAGGAGAAAGTCGCCGAAGTCCAGGCGCCGGCCGATGCCGATGCGCAGCCGGAAATCACCCTGGTTGAAACCGTAGTCGAAGAGCTCGAAGAAGAACCGATTGAAGAAGCGATCCCGATTGTTGAAGAGGATCTCGAAGAGGCCGAACCGGAGTTTGATCTCGATGACGTCATCCTCTCCTATCTCATGGGAGATGACGATTAGTATACGCTTTCCCGCTATTCGGGTTTTGCCGGCAGCCGTCCCTGGGAGGATGGCTGTCGCATTTTAAGCCAATATGCACGGACACAGCGTCGGCACCGCGCCGGTGGCGCAGAGAGGTTGAGGATGCCGGACCAGTCAGCACTCAATGAACTCGAACAGACGGCCCGAACCCGGCGCGGTGAAATTCGGAAAATGCTGAACCTTGCCAGGTCAGGCCACACCGGCGGCAGCCTCTCGGCGATCGATCTGATGACCGCCCTGTTTTTCCACAAGATGCGGCACGATCCGGGCAACCCGCAGTGGGTGGAGCGCGATCGTTTTGTCTTGTCGAAGGGGCACGCGGCCCCGGCGCTTTATGCCTGCCTGACACATGCCGGCCTGACTCCGGCCCACCTGGTCGAGGCGGCGGAAAGGGTCATGCAGCGTAAATGAGTTTTGTCGCAAACCGGCAGTTGAATGATGAGCGGGGCGCAGCCCTGCTGATCGTTCTGTTGATGGTTGTCGTCCTCGGACTCGCTGTCGGCATTACCGGGTCGACCTGGAAAAGTATATCCCAACGGGCCCGCGAGGCCGAACTGTTCTGGCGCGGCGATCAATACCGGAAGGCGATTGGCAGCTACTACGAGGTCAAGCATGGGCGCGGCAGCGGTCTCTTCCCGCGGAAGCTCGAGGATCTGGTCAAGGATCCGCGCTCTCTCGCCGCCGAGAGGTATCTCCGGCGACTTTACCCCGATCCGATGACCGGTGGCGACTGGGTTCTGATCAAGGATCAGTCGGGGCGGATTACCGGCGTTCGCAGCAGCAGTGATCTCGAGCCGTTCCGCCAGGATGGCTTCCCGGAAGAGTATGAAAAGTTTGCCGGCAGTGAAAGTTACAGCCGATGGGAGTTTGTGTATGAGCCGAAGACGAAAAAGAATGCTCTGCCCAAAGCTGTGCCAAAGCCACCGGCGAAAGAGGGCTCATGATTGTTAACAGCCTGATCAGTCGTGTCATTATTCTCAGCATTATGCTGCTGTCAACCGGCATCGGCATTTTTTCGCTTTTTCATATCCATCGCGAGGAAGCCCATCTGGTCGATGTGACCCGCGAAAGTGCCAGGCTGCTGCTGTCGACCGTTGAGAAATCGATCTACACCTCGATGAGTATCGGCAACAGCGAGGACGTACAGGCCATCCTTGAACAGGTTGGCCAGTCGAATGTCTTTGCCCACCTGCGCATCTTTCACCCGGACGGAATTATTCTTAAATCGAGTCATCCGGAGGAGATCGGAACCCGGGTCAACAGCAACGATCTCGAGCTGTTCAAGGAAGAAAAGGAATTCGCGGTCTTTCAGGTCGGCGATGAAGGCGTTCTCGGCATGGTCAAGCCGATTGAGTCCGATCAGCGCTGTTTTTTTTGTCACGGCGAGGGGCGCAAGGTCATCGGGGTCCTGAATCTCAACTTTTCGCTGAATGAAACCATGCACCGGATTCAGGAGACGTCGCAGTACTTTCTGCTTTCGACGATTGCCATCATCGCTCTACTGTCGTTGGGAATCACCTATATCCTGATCCGTTTCGTCAAGCGCCCGATCCGGATGATGGTGCAAAAGATGTCGCGGGTTGAAGCGGGCGACCTGACGGTCCGGATGGATGCCGACAGCAGAGACGAGATCGGGGTTCTGATGCGCAGCTTTAACTCAATGGTGCAGAACCTCGGCAAGGCGAGGGGTGAACTGGAGCAATATCATTATCGCCAGATGGAACGCGCCGATCGCCTCGCTTCGGTCGGCGAGATGGCGTCCGGAATTGCCCATGAGATCAGGAACCCCCTGGCCGGGATCAGCGGAGCGATTACCGTTCTGTCCGATGACTTCAGCGAAGATGATTCGCGCCGGCAGATCGTTCAGGAAGTGCTCGAACAGATCAAGCGTCTCGACAAAACAGTCAATGACCTTCTTTATTTTGGCCGACCCGGAAAACCCGAGCTCGCCTATGCCGATATCAACAACCTGGTGAAAACAACGCTCTTCTTTATATCCCAGCATCCCGAAGCGAAAAACATTCATCGCATCAAGGAATTGACCCGCGACCTGCCGGCCGTCTGGATTGATGAAAAGCAGATACAGCAGGTGCTGTTTAATGTTATCCTGAATGCGATTCAGGCGATGAAAGAGGGCGGGACCCTGATCATTGAAACCGACGCGACCGAGCAGGCTGGCAAGAGTTATGTCCGGGTCCGGGTGATCGACACCGGACCGGGGATTCCGGCGGAAGAGCTCGAAAGAATATTTGTGCCGTTCCATACGACCAAAACCCAGGGGACCGGCCTCGGCTTGCCAATCTGCCGGCAGCTGCTGGAGCAGCACGGCGGTGAAATTGAAATCGAGAGCCGGTCCGACGACGGCACGACCGTAACGATTCTGTTGCCGATCTCACTGGGTGAACAGAAAGATATGACAAGAGAGGTTCAAGGTGCGTAAAACAAGAATTCTGGTTGTTGATGATGAACACCTGATCCGCTGGTCGCTGGAGCAGAACCTGACCAAGCAGGGCTATGAAGTCACCCAGGCTGGATCCGGAGAAGATGCTCTCAAGCTGGTCCGGGAAGATGCTCCCGACCTGGTCCTGCTCGACATTCAGCTTCCCGGCATCAATGGCCTCGAAGTGCTCGAGCAGATCAAGGAGATTGACAGCGAGATTATCGTCATCATGGTCACCGCCCTCGGTGTTGTCGAAACGGCGGTCAAGGCGATGCGGATGGGAGCTTATGACTATGTCAACAAGCCGTTCAACCTCGATGAGCTCGCCATCGTCATCAAAAAAGCGCTCGAAACCGGCGAGTTGATCAAGGAGGTCACGCATCTCCGCTCCGAGCAGAGCAAAAAGTACGGTGTCGACAATATTATCGGCCGCAGCCGGCACATGGCCAATGTGCTGACCATGGTCGAGAAGATCGCCAAAAGTGATGCCGGAACGATCCTGATCCAGGGGGAGAGCGGAACCGGCAAGGAATTGATCGCCAAGGCCGTCCATTATGAAAGTGCCCGCGCCGAAAAGCCGTTTATGGCGATCAATTGTGCGGCGGTTCCGGAAACCCTGCTCGAAAGCGAATTGCTCGGCCACGAAAAAGGCGCCTTCACCTACGCCAAGTCGCAGAAAAAAGGTCTTTTTGAGACCGCCGACGGCGGCACCCTGTTCCTCGATGAAATCGGCGATATGGAGATGGGGATGCAGGCCAAGCTGCTGCGCGTCCTCGAAGAGAGAACCTTCCGCCGGGTCGGCGGCACCAAGGAGATCCCGGTCGATGTCCGGATCGTCTCGGCAACCAATCAGGATCTGCTCAACCTGATCGAAGAGAAACGCTTCCGCAAGGATCTTTATTACCGGATTCAGGTGATTCCGATCTACCTGCCGCCGCTGCGCGAGCGGCCCGACGATATCCTCGTTCTGGCCGAGCATTTTATCGAAAGCTACAACAAGGAATTCGGCAAGTCGGTCAACGGCATTTCGAAGATGGCCGCCAAGTTCCTGACCGAATATGACTGGCCCGGCAATGTGCGCGAGCTGAAAAATGTGATCGAGCGGGCAGTTATCCTCGAGAGCGAAGAGACCCTGCTGCTCGAGCATCTGCCGCAGGAGATTGTTGCCAAGACCAGTGGCCCGACCGCCGGACCGCTCTCGTTCCGATTGCCGGCCGAAGGTCTCGATATCGAGGATATCGAACGCGAGCTGATCCGCCAGGCTCTCGAGATTGCCGAAGGGAACCAGTCAAAAGCGGCGCGTAAACTCAACCTCGGAATTGATGCCTTCCGCTATCGCATGAAGAAATTTGATTTTCTCTGATCACCGGAATTGCAAACTGAAAAATCAGGGCCGGTTGCCATCATGCGACCGGCCTTTTTTTGTGGCGAATGCGCAGTCCGGTTATATCGCCAAGCATCTGAATGAAATCACCGGAAAGATATGTTGACAAAATACTGAAGCCCGTTGCTCTCTGCGTTTCCGGAAATGGCATTATGGTTGCATGTACTTGGGATGAGCCGGGCGCCTTGTCCCGGCAATAATTGATAATATCGCGCACTATGCCGTTTATTGAGGAGGCGTAAAAATGATCTGGTCCAGAGCGCTGGTCTGTCTTATCGCAGTTATATCGCTACTCGTTGGTGCCATATGGCCCAACGCTGCCGTTGCTGCAGCTGCTCCCGAAGTTGTTCCTCTCGGAAGTATTGATGCTGAAGTGTCGATTCCGGGCAAGCTCGATGTCGATGCTGCCGGCAATCTTTACGTGGCCGACATCGGTAGCAGTACCGTGCTGAAATTTTCTCCTTTCGGTTATTTGGAGAAGACGTATGGTTCCGTTGAAGCGTCCGGCCGCGGATTGGCAGTTTCTCCGGACGGCAGCAAACTCTATGTGGCGACTGCTGACCAGGTTGCGGTTCTCGATGGGGAAACAGGAGCCGTCGTAAATCAGATTGCTTTTGCCAAGCCGGGAGAAATTGATCTCGATGCGGATGGCAATATTTATGTTGTCGATCCGGTCATGCATCAGGTTCAGGTTTTCGATGTGTCAGGCGCGCCACTCCGTGTCTTCGGCAGCACCGGTTTTGAAGATGGTCAGTTCAGAACAGTGACATCGATGTCCGTCAACAATGCGACGGCCGAGGTCTTTGTTGGTGGTTTTCAGTCTGCGCCGAATGACGGCGGCTACGCTACGATTCAAACCTTTACCCTGGCAGGTGCTTTCAGCGGTAAACTCTATCTCGAAGCAGATCTCGGGAACGACCTGGGTGACAGCAGCGGCATTGCTTTTGATGGCGCCGGCCGCGAGTATTATCTTGATAAGTTGGCGGGTGAGATTCAGGTGCGTTCAACCTCCGGCGGGTTTGCGCCGGTTGTTTTTGATATCGCCGGTGACGCGGCCGGTCGGGTGGTTCTGCCCTGGGATATCGCTTATGATGCCCTGACCAGCCGTCTCTTCGTTTCCTCCGACAGTGGCAAAATCAAAATCTTCGGTGTTGACGGTGGTGTTACACCGGAAAAGAACGTGGCCCCAACCCGGCCGACCCTGATCAGCCCGATTGCAGATAGCGAGGCCACTTCATTGCGGCCGCAACTCCGTTTTGCCAATGCGACCGATCTCAATGGCGATGCCTTGACCTACCGGGTTTCTGTTTCAGGGGCGACTTCGGTTTCCTATACCGTCGCCGGGGACGCTTCAGGAGAAACCGTGGTTCAGATTGACGAGGATCTTGCTGAAAATGCAGCTTATAGCTGGCAGGTTCAGGCCAGTGATGGCGAACTCGATTCCGCTTGGACAGATCCGCAGTCCTTTTATGTCAATGCCGCAGAGGAAGCTCCTACCGCGCCGGTTCTTACCTCGGCACTGTCCGGGGAAATCAGTGGGGCTGACCTGCTCGCCTGGAAGGCCTCGACCGATGGCGATCCCCTTGAAACGATCAGCTACCGGGTTGAACTCTCAGGTGACAATACTTTCGAGCAGATGGTTTTGTCACAGCTTTCCGATCAAACCGGAATTGCCCTTGGCGAGTTTGATGACTATCAGGATCTGATGCCGGGAGCCACTTATTTCTGGCAGGTCGTCGCTATTGACGGATCCGGGATGGAGACACTGTCCTCCAATACCGGTGAGTTCCAGTATGCCACCGCCGTTCTTTCGGTTGATGCCAACCTGCCTGATGCGAAGGTCTATTTCGGCGGCAACGCCGCTTACTCGGGACAGTATATCGGGACAACACCGCTGGAGCTGCGCGATCTCGCTGCCGGGCCATATACCGTAGTCGTTGAGCGGGCCGGCTGTGAAACCTTTATTGCCCAGGTCGAAGTCAGTGCGAACAGCTCGGTGCAGGTTAATGCCAACCTGCTGCTCGCTGTTGAGCCAGCCCTGAAGAAAGCGAGTACTTTGCGGTCGGTCAAGGATCAACTGCAGTCGGGTGCCCTGGTCGCACCGTTTATTGTCGATTTTGACAATGACGATCTGGCCGATCTTCTGGTTGGCGACGATACCGGTTCGGTAACCCTGTTCAGGGCCCTGGCCTCCCGCGGGGCGAAAACTCAGTATGCGGCTGGTGAAGCGTTTGATTTCGGCAAGCTCCCCGATACGGCGCTTTTTGTTGCCGACTGGGATAATGATAACAACAAGGATGTTCTGGTTGGCGCCGCCGACGGGACTGTTTCAATTTATAGTCAGACGGCTGGTAGTTCCGATAAGTCGCCGGAATTTGATTCATCGTTCGTGCCGCTGCGCGACAGTAACTGGTTGATCATTGATGTCGGCGCCCAGGCCAATCCGGCTGTCGTTGATTTTGATGGTGACCTTGATAAGGACCTTATCCTCGGAACCGGCGATGGCAAGCTCTATCTCTATTTGAATAAAGGGAGTGACGGTTCGCCGCAACTCGATGCTGATCGGGTTGTCCTGATGGACCTCACAAAGGGCTCGGTCTCGCCGGTTATCACTGATTGGGACGCTGATGGCGTTAAGGATCTTCTGGTTGCTTATGAAGGCAGCCTCTTCCGCTGCGCCCCGAACGACGACGGAACCTACGGTTTCGCCGAAGTTCTGGTCGATGCTTCTGCCAGCAAGGTCACGACCGGATCCCGGTACTTTGTTGCCGATACCGACAGCAGCCAGGGCAAGGATGTTTATGTCGGTCGTTCTGACGGCATCGTCCAGGTGATGCGTTCGGCCGGCAAGGAATTTCTGCCGTCGGTGACAACCGCATTGCTCGACAAGCTTGCAGAAGTCTCGGATCTCGCTGACGCTGAATTGTCGCCGGTTCTGGACGAGGTCTCGACCGGGATTTCCGACGGGGATTTCCGTGCCGCCGGCCGCGCCCTGAAGAGCGTAGTTGCCGCCAGCCCGGTCGGTTCGGAGCTGTATGAATCGGCATCCGAGCTCATGGCGCTGCTGGCACAGTAATTCCGTTTGCTTTGATTAGATAACAATGGTGTTTTTTTATTAATACATAAACTTCTCCGAAAAGAGCAAAGCCGGCGCAAGCCGGTGACGCAAAGCCAGGGGCCCACGATAAATGGGTAGCCCGGTTCCCGCAGAAGAGACCGGAAGAGGGAAAAGAAAGAGATGAATGGACTGAAAATCAAAATAGCGCTGGGGATCATCGTCGGCTTGTTTGCTGCCAGCTCGGCTTACGCTGCCATTGCAAACACCAAGCATGACCTTTCATTCTTCACGACGGCTTTTGAACCGTTGTCCTCGTACGCGACAACCGAACCGGAGATCTGTATCTTTTGTCACACGCCGCATGGCGGGGATAACGTCGCCCCTCTCTGGAACAGGTCTTTGCCGGCTGCCGGAGCTTTTACCTTTTACAGCTCTTCGACCACAACTGCCGCAGTTAATAGTGTTGCTGCGATCAACGATGAGTCGTTACTCTGTCTTTCCTGCCACGATGGAAGTATCGCGATAAACAGCCTTTTGAATACCAGCCCGTCCGGGACCCCAGTAGTAATGGAGCAAGGCCCGGGGCCTGTCCCGATTTTTGGCAGTTCAGGAGCAAATCCACGTATCGGTGGGGCACCGGGCGACGAAAGTGGCACCGGTCATCTCGAGGATGATCATCCGATCTCTTTTAATTACTCAGCAGCCGCAACGGATGTCAATGAAACCGGGCTGGAACCGGTACCAACGAATGCGGCCCTTCGTCTGTTTAATGGCAATATGGAGTGTTCAACCTGTCATGAAGTCCATGACAACGCAATCCCTCCATTTCTGGCAATGGATAATACCGGCAGCGCAATGTGTCTGGCCTGCCACATAAAATAGATAACTGGTAAATTTTTTAATCGAATCACAATGCAAAGTGTTTGAATTCAGGAGCGAGCCCATGAGATTCAAAACCTATCTGGCAACATTGACGATTATGGCAGTGATTTTACTGTCTTCTGGGACATCCCAGGCGCTCAGGTTGCATAACTTCGAATGTGGTCAGTGCCACAAGTCCACTGTCGACTGGCAGGCCCTCGATACCGGCAACCTTTGTCTGCAGTGTCACAGTTCGACACCTGCAACCGGTGTCTCCTTGCTTGACGATTACACAAAGGGTTCGAATTGTGTTTGGGATCCGGCCGTGAACCAGGTTGTCTGTACTCCGACCCCTGATCCGGACGGTCCGACCGTTGATGCTCCCGCAGGCTTTTCCGGTGGTGACGCCAGTAACCAGTTTGGTTCCAACCCGTCCCCGGGCAATGAAATTTCACACAACTGGGCTGCACGCATAAATAATCCGGCGGCTGGTTCTGCCGGTAACCCGACTGATCCGATGTATAACACCACGACCGCTCCGCGTGGTGCTTCCGGTGGGTCCGTTACCTGCTTCCGTTGCCACGATCCGCATGGTGCGAAAACCTTCCCGCAAAATGCAGACAATAAAATCCTGCGTGTGCCGAACTATGATCGTCAGGATCCGGCAACCATGGTTGCCCAGCCTGCGGAAATCGAATCGATGTGCGTGGTCTGTCACGCCGACTGGTCAGCAGTCACCACGGCCGAGAACGGTCTCGAATCGCATCCACTGGTCAAGGATTACGCGACTTTCGTAGATAATGTTCGATTTAAGACATTTGCTCCGGGCACCAGTTCCATGAAACTGGTCGATACCGATAATGATGGTAACTCGGATGATATGGCCTGTACAACCTGTCATGGTATGCACAACGCAGATTCTGGTGGTGCGAATGATGGTGCTATCCTCCTTGGTGACGGCGCCAGTATCGATCCGAACAATCTCTGTAATTCCTGTCATATCTATAATTTGCATCCGAGCTCAACCGGGAATCAGATCGGTTGTCTCGATTGCCATAGCGGTCATTCCTACAATGATGGCACGCCGAATTATTATCTCCTTCGGGCAGAGTTTGCTGTGCCGGCTACGTCAACCCTGCCGACCAAGGGTACAACTGTATCAGGTATGCGTTTTACCGATGACCCCGATACATTGGATCCTAATGTACGCTGGGCCGGTTCAGGCTCGACCGGATTCTGTGAATACTGTCATGGCGATGTTGAAAACACTGCTGCCGGGTTCCCGAGCGAAGACAGGGCACATACCGAAGGTGAAACCTGCGAAAATTGCCATTCGCATAATGACGCCTCTGGTACCATTGATAGCTTTGGCCCGGTCAATTGTGACGGTTGTCATGGTTTCCCGCCGATAGCTGACACTGCCGGCGGTCCCAATGGCTTTGCTGACAGCACATTAACCACCAATGTGTATTCAGCCAGCGCCTCGTATATGCCAGAGGATACGGCCGGACATATCACCCATGCCTCCGGTAGCGGTAATTACTCCTTCACTTGTGATAAGTGTCACGGTGCCGGTGCCAACACCAGCGGCAACAGCGGCCACGATACCGGTACATTCCAGGAAGTTCTCGACAATGCTGACGCACCGCTTCCGGCTCTGACCACTGATAGTGGGGCTCTGAGTCCTTCTTACTCCTGGGCCGATCTGGCCGGAACCAACAATGAGGGCTATTGTAGCAACACTTACTGTCACTCCAACGGTGGTCCGCGTGGTGCTGCTCCGACAGCGGTGACGACCCCGGCGTGGGAAGATGGTAACGGCACAATCAACGCCTGTAATGTCTGCCACGGTAACGATGACGCTTCAATGACGAGCCGGGGCAATTCCGGGTCGCATAACGCCCATCTCAACAAAGGTTACGATTGTGGCGTTTGTCACTCCTTGACGGCGACGGATAGTACGACTCTTCTTGGCTCAGCCATAGGCGGAAGCGGGACGCATGTTGATGGTGACCCTGATGTCTCGGCGGATTTAACCCAGGCAAGTCTCCCTGGTTCGTTCATTTATGCATCAAACGGCGAATGTTCCAACCTTTATTGTCACTCAAACGGTTCTGGCACCAATAGAACTCCGGATTGGGATTTACCGGCATCCGGGGCCTGCGGAACATGTCATGATGGCGCTGGTGGAAGTCTTCCGGACGCTCATTATGTCCACCTGGATGACCCGAATGGTCCGACGCTCAACTGCGACGCATGTCACACTCATAACGGTTCTGGTACCGATCATGTAAACGGTACCTTTGATCTAACAACTGGTGCCTGCGATACCTGTCACGGTAAGCCGGCCGGCGCCGGAACCGGGCCAGGTACAGTTGACGAAATGCCTTCCTGGACCGACCCGAGCACCGTTCGTTGCGAGACCTGTCACTCCGGTACGCTTGCCGTCATCGGCGGCAACACCGCACCGCTGGTCTCCGAAGCGGCTTACGCCAACGGCCACGGCAAGACCGGTGTCGCCCAGGGCTGTACCGACTGTCACGAAGCCAACACCGTCGCCGGTCACCTTGCCGGTGACTCGGTCGATCGTTTAAGTTCTACCCTTCCGGCCTACACGGCTGGCGATGACCGCGCTTTCTGTAATGATTGTCATACAACGGTTGGTTCCGTTAATAACCACAACACGCTCGACGGTACGATCTGTAAGACCTGCCATACCCAGCACGGTGAAGACAACGGCTTCGATGCGATGATCATGTCGACGGTGGCAACGAATACCGTTGCCGGATTTGCCGACCAGACGGTGGTTACCAGTTTCGTTAATTCGGCCGGTACCGGTGTCTGTCAGACCTGTCATACGGCGACGGCCCACTATCAGCAAGGTGACGATCCGCGCCCCGGCGGAGTCGATGATATGCATCCGAACGATCCGGCTTCTGGTCAGATTGCTGATCTTTCGCTCTGTACGACCTGTCACGATCACAGCAGCACTCCGGCGTTTGCCGCCACCGGCGATTCCTGCGACTCCTGTCACGGCTACCCGCCGGCATCAGCGGCACATAATGTTCACGCCCCTGACTCCGACACTCTGGATACCGCTGGCAAGGTTTATCGCGACGGCACCAATGGGTTTGCAGACGTATCAACTTGTACTCATTGCCACACCGGGGCTGATCAGTACACCTATGATCCCTCAGCTGACCAGGCTTCCGGAACGGCCGGTCGCCAGAATCATAATGCCGGCGAGACAACCCAGGACGCAACCCTGACGAGCAGCGTTGGTTATGATTCGACCAATCTCGATTGCGCCAGCGCCTGTCACAACACGACAGCCGGACAAGCGGCTGCCTGGACAGATACCTCTCTCAGTTGCGCTGCCTGTCACGGTAACCCGCCGGCGAACGGTGGTGGCGACAATACTGCCCATGCTGACCATCTTACGGCTGGTCTGACCTGCGCCACCTGTCACGGTGACGATCCGACTGATACAGGTCATATCGATCCGAAGACCGGAGCCGATGAATTGACCAAGGTCCAGAACATGACGGACACCTCAATTGATGGTGCCAATGTTACCGAAGCAAGCTGGAACGGTACGGACAACACCTGTAACAACACCGCCTGTCACAACCCGAGTAGCGACGGCCACCTGGCCAACTGGGATACCAGCACCTCGAGCTGTACCCTCTGTCACGGTGATGATGCAACGCTGCCGGCAACCACCGGTATGGTTAGCGGCAGCCACCAGCAACATCTCGACAACGCCTCGATCATCGGTGACAACGCAGTCTGTACCGATTGCCACACGGGAGCTGGTGGCGATACAGCCCACCGTGACGGTACGGTCGATTTTGCCGCCGCAGCTGGTTGGGGTGCTCTGGCTGCCGATACCTGCGGCAGCAACACTTCCTGTCACCAGGATGGTTTCGATCCGGTTCAGTCGCCGGTATGGGGTTCGGTTGTAGCTCCGGCCACGGTTTGTGACCTCTGTCACGCCACCCCGGTGAACGCTGGCGATCATGGCGGCCACTGGGTTCAGGACCGTTTCGATCGCGGGCTACAGTGCGCGAGTTGCCATAATGCGACCGTCAACGAAAATGTCGACCCTGCCAACGATCTGACGACCATCAAGGCAGGAGGCAACCATATTGACGGAAACATTTACGATATTGCCGCCGGTTTCAATTTTGATGGCGCTGCGGTTGGAATCTTTGACTACACTCAGGGAACTCCTTCAACCTGTTCTACGAACTGTCATTTCGTAAATCCGAAACCTTGGGAGCCGTCGACCGGCTGCGCCTCCTGTCACGGTGATTTGAGCTATGTTGAAACCAAGACGAGTTCGGGTGGAAACACCCATACCGCACATATCAATATTACCGGTTCGATTGAAAACGATCTGAGTGAGTGTGTGGTTTGTCATGGAACTGACATTAACACCTATACAATAACCGGTGGCGATGGCGGCAGCTGCAACCACCAGGATGGCTCGACTCAGGTTGTCGCCGGAATCAGCACGGCCGCAACCGGATGTACCGCAGCCTGCCACGATTCCGGTTCCTCGGATGGCAACTGGGCTGACGCCGATGGCTTGAACTGTACCGCCTGCCACAACAATGGGACCAACGACGATGTTCTGGCCAACGCGGCTCCGGCAACCGGTGCACATGACGCTCACGTAGCGACCCAGGGGATGACCTGTGCTGATTGCCACGGTACCCTGCCGACAAATACCAATCATATCAGTGGTCTGGACGCTACCGGTGCCGCCGGCGGCGACCAGGGTGAAACCCTGACCAACAGGGCAGCCGCTACAGCAGATAATGCGGCTGTCGACGATACGCCGTTCAACGATGCCGGCAACAGCTTCAACGATACGACCAACAGCTGTTCGAACACCTACTGTCACGATCCTTCCGACGACAACACGTTGGCAGACTGGGATAGCGATTCGGCCAGCTGCAACCTGTGCCATGGCTATGATCGGACCTCGGCTGCTGTTATGGCAACAGGTAGCCACAGTGAGCATCTCAACGCCGTGACCAAGTTCGGTCTGACAACCCTGGAAGACTGCCTTGCCTGTCATCCGGACAATTCTGGCAACAACGGTCACTTCATCAGTTCGACCGGTCCGACAGTCGTTAACCAGGCGGCGCAGATTGCCGGTACGGTTATCGACGGTACGACTTACACCTACTAGGGTGAATTGGCTCTGCCGAACACTAGCTACGGGTCTTGCGGCACGACGCCATGTCACAACAATGGCCAGGGCGCAGCACCGGCATCAGACACGTATACCTGGAATACAACGGTTGCTGATGACTGCAATACCTGTCACGACAAGCGTCCGGCAACCAACTCGCATACGTTCCATACCGGAACAACCGCGTACGGGCCGCATCCGACCGGGTCGACCGACTGCGGCGAGTGCCATAACGCCAACAGCAATAATACCACCATGGCCGGCTTGGCCACGCACATTGATGGTTCGCGCGATTTCGCCGATGCCAACAGCCTTGCCAACCACGGCGGCATCTTCGGTACCGCCACCACCGGCATCGTCGGTGATACGACTGTAACCGTCTGTAATAGTTGTCACGGTGGACAGACTGCCGCTGACCTGGCCAAGAACAACTGGGTCAACCAGCAGGCCGTCGGCTGTGAATCCTGTCACGGCGATTACAACCTGGCGGTGATCGGCGGAGTCACGGCTCCTGACCGTGCTACCGATTTTGATACAGTCGGCCACGGTAAACCGACAACACCGGCCAGCGCCATCGGCGGCAGCCGCGCGGTCAACCAGGCTTGTACCGACTGCCATGACAACAACGCGGCCCATATCAGCGGCAGCCTCAATGATGCGGAACGCCTCAATCTCATCGGCGGTGTCGATTATGCTGTCGATCCGAACGGCTTCTGTAACGCCTGCCACGTCGCCGTTGTCGATTCGGCGGTTCATTACGCCAACAGCAACACCACAAACGGCAATTCGGATGACGCCCTGCTCTGTACCACCTGTCACGACCAGCACGGTCAGGGTGGTCAGGACGCCATGGTCTCCTCGTCCATCCAGGGCAACACGGTCAGCGGCTTCAGCGACCGCGCCGCCCGGGCGAGCTACGCTAATGGCAGCAACCAGGGCGTTTGCCAGGTCTGTCACGATCCAGCCGAGGTTCTCCACTTCAATACCGGAACCGAGGAACTGGCAACCCACAACAGCGGCAGCAACTGTACGGTCTGCCACAGCCACCAGGATGATCCGATCTTTGCGGCCAGCGGCTGCAACGGCTGCCACGGTGGCGGCACCACGGGCTCCAGCGCCAGCAACTACTGGCCGGACGATTCCAACGTCCGGACCGAGAACGACGCCGGCGCCCATGTCACGCACATGAGCCGTCTGTCGGCCAAGGTTTACGGCCAGACGCTCAGCCAGCTGCTGGATGATATCAATTCAGATTCCAGGCAGAAGGCCCTGTGCGACTACTGTCATGAAGCCAGCACCAACGACGGCGATCACGGCAATACCACTAACCTGCCGGCCGAGGTCTTCCCGTCCGGCTACAACAAGACCCTCTGGGGCGCAGCGGGCAGCGCCAGCTACAACGCGACCGCCGATACCTGCGCGACCGCCGAGTGTCATAACAACAAGACCACGACCGACGGTACCTTCGGCTGGTACGATGGCAACAGCGGTACCTGCACCATGTGCCATACCGCCGGTGGTAGCGGGGCCAACCCGACCACTGGTCTGCATAACCCGTCGATCGCGACCGCCCACGACGACACTCTCGGCGGTGGTTGTGCCGAGTGTCACAATGCCATGCCGGCGATTGACAACACCGGCAGCGCCACGCACATCAACGGCAGCTTCGCCGTCGACAGTGGGGTCAATGATGATCGCGGCATCACGGTCAGTGGTAATATCACTGCCTTTACCCAGGCCGCTGTTGGCACCACCGATTCTTGTGCGGCGTCCTGTCACAGTGACGGCGGCAGCTGGGAGCGTCTCTGGTCTACTGACGCGGATTCGAACTCCGAAACCCTCGGTGATGCACGCTGTAACGTTTGTCACGGCTACCTCAACACCTTCCGTGACGGCATGACCCCGGACCACAGTGCCATTGCCAAGATCAATGACGGCACGCATGGCAACTGTTCGACCTGCCATGTGCGTCCGAATGCTCCGTACGATACGGCAGCGACCTACCACAACACCAACTCACCGGTCGGTTCGCCGACGGAACTGGGTGCTCCGGGCCGCGCCATCGAAGTCAACGATACGGTTGGTTATGATATGGCAAACGGCAATTGTACCAATATCTGCCATACCAACGATGCGGCGCACACGGTCGGTACATCGAGCCACTTCCCGGCCAACGGCCTGGCGGGTCCGAACGCCAACTGCAATACCTGCCATTTCGATACCGGTGGTAGTTTCAATACCGATAATATCGGCGGTTACACCTTCTCCAACAGCGTCGGTGCCCACGCGCAGCATGCCAACTCGGCGGCCACCGCCTATGGAGATGCCGTCAACCACTCAACTGATGCCGGTTACGATTACGGTTGCGGTATCTGTCACTCGACTACCGGTACCGATCACCTCAACGGTGTGCTCGATCTGAACCTCGAAGGCAATGCCGATATTGTTAACGGTGCCGGGGCCAACTACGACACCACAACTACCGGAGCCTGCTCTGGTGTCTTCTGTCACAGCGATGGCGAAGATGTCTCGCTCGCCAACGCCAAGAGCCCGACCTGGACCGGCAGTTTCAGTAATCCGAATGGCGACTACTGTCAGAACTGCCACGGCAACCAGCCGACCACCACCAGCCACGCGGCGCATGTTGTCGGTATCCACTTCGACGATATCTACAGCGGCACCAGCGGCCTGATTGCTGCCGGCGGCGCCAGCGGTGCCGGTCACGGTGACGTCAACACGGCGCTGACGATCAACTGCAACATGTGTCATACCAACACGGTCAACCAGTGGTACAACGGCAACAACACGGCATGCGTCTCCTGTCACGGAACCAGCGGATCAGCGACCAACAAGACCGTGACGACCACTGCCGATATCAATGAGACGAATCATGTCAATGGCATCAAGGATGTTGATTTCTCACCGGCTATCGTGACGATTCGTTCCAAGTCGCAGGTTCGTGACTTTACCACGACTGAGCCGGAGCTGAACGACAACTGGCAACGTATTAACGGCTACAAGGCCGGTGCCTCGTCGCACGACGAGAGCAAACAGGTTGATCCGCTGGTCGGCATCTGGGACGGCAGCAACTGTACCGTCGCTTGCCACAACGACAACACGATCGCATGGGGTACCACCGGCATCAGCTGTAACGCCTGCCACACCCAGTTACCGAAGTAAGGCCTAATGGGACAGTCCCCGCATGGGGGCTGTCCCTGGACGCAGCGGCCTGATCAGGGGCTGGTGAGACATCAGATGGTATGAGGGATGATTTTGCTGAATACAGAAATGCATAGATTGCTTGCGAACCTGTAATGTAAATATGAATTGACTCTGGCACAGCACTTAAACGGATTATTCAGAACTAAAAACATATAAAGACCAGGGCAAAGCCGGGGCAACCCGGTGACGCAAAGCCACGGATCCTGAAGGGACCGCCGGGCCGCCAATCGAGAACACCTGGGAGAAGAAGTTATGAAATCAGGGAGCACACAGCTGATGAAGACGAATAAGATGATTTCCGCGATTCTGGGCGGGAGGGATATCATGAAACGATGTGGATCGCAGATGGTTCGATCTCTTGTTGTGGTGGGGCTGTGTGCCCTGGTGTTGGTGGGGGTCGCAGGTCAAGCTGAGGCTGCTACCGTTACATATTACTTTAATGGTAATACGTCGGGTGTTGATATCCTCAATGGCGGTGTTTATACAACAGATGCCCTCGATTGCGGAACCTTCAACACTGGAACTCCCTACGTAGGTGAATTGGAAACATCCCCAGTGAATTGTGGCGGGACGATTTATCAAAATTCTTCTGCTAATGTCATGTATCGAGGCTTTTTTAATACAGCTTTTACTGCTGTTACTGACGTTACGGGCATAGATTTAGACTTAACTCATGCTGGTGGTGGTGATAACTGGACTGTAACAGTTCAATTAGTTTACTTTGATGGAACCACCACCACGAATTTTTCGGGTGGGACCTCTTACGCTACGATATCTAATGGCGGTACCGCCACTGTCGATTTGTCAAATCAATCTGCAACAGTTCCAAGTGGTGCCGTTGTCGGGATTTTAATTAGTCCGAACAATACCGGAGGTTGGACCGGGTTTAATGCGGATTCAGGCGTTCTAAGAGTTGATGAAACCGTAGCTTGCACCCCATCCGCCAACACCTTCACCTGCAACAACGGTCAAACGCTCACCGGCGCAACGATTGACCTCAACGGTGCGCTGAATATTTCCGGCACCCAGACAGAACTTTACACGGTCAGCCAGTCGACCGGCGGCACCTGTGATATCACCAGTGCAGATGATTATTTTATAGATACAACAAACTATACGTCGATTGTCAGTAATTTCACCGATCCCGGTGACGGATCCTTTGTCACCGGCGTTACTGCCGATGCCAATTGCACTAACGGTTCTGCTTGTGCAGGCGGCATTACCTACGATGTAAACTTCCCCTCGGCAGGGACTTGGGACCTTTGGCTTTATCTCAATGGTGCTCCGGGCGTTGCTGGTGACCACTCCCTTTATTATGGACTAGATGGCACAACCATAGGCCAAGTGCAACCAGCCACAAACAACTGGGCATGGCAAGATGCTGATAGAGGCGGTGGCACAATGACTGTTACGGTTGCCAGTGCCGGTGCTCATACCATTAATCTTTGGGTTCGTGAATTCCCGACCGATGTTGGTGGTATCTATCTGACACCAAATGGTGGCCCGACCGCACCGACGGCTTCCACGTCAACACCAACTACTAACTCTCCGTCCGGCGGCGGTACCGTGGTGGATCCCACCAATTGCGGCAGCACCACCAACTACTATGGTCCGGATGCTGCGTCCTCGACGTTTGACGCCAGTGCCACCAGCATGGTATCCGGTCAGCTTTTCGATCTGCATGTCGAAGCACAGGATTCCTGTGGAGTCGCCTTGACGCCATTGGATTGTACGTTCACCTGGAATGACTGTCCCGAGACCAATACAGTCAACGCTCCAACATTCTCTCCAAGCGGTACGCCGATTACTGGTGATGTGACGGTCAACGCCACCGGCGACGCCGGTGCAGGCACCATTACGGTCAGCTGGAGTGAGGACGGCGGCAGCAGCTGGAGTCCGTGGGTTGCCACGGGTTCGACTTATACGCCAACAACCTGTACGACAGGCAATGTCATCTTCCGCGCCAGAGGCACTTCATCTTGTGGTGGCGACCTGATCACAGTTGGCAGCTCGGTTGCTTTCGATACCGTCACCACCGGTTCATTGAGTATCACCTCCGGTCAGACATTCAATGGCAACCCG
>PKUH01000054.1 GCA_002869615.1 Desulfuromonas sp.
GCGCGGTCGCGGCCGCGCACTCCGCCATACTCTTTTATTGAGCCATAAAAGAGTATGCAGAAAACGGCTCCCTTGCAGGGGGCTTTTTTGTCCGGTCTGAATTGTTTCTGTTTAACTTTGCTGCTCAGGAGTTTGCCTTGAGGCAAACGCGTTACGTCGCTGTGGCGGTTGCGGTTGGGCTGCGGTTCAGTAATCGCGCTGGCGGAAGCAACCTCAAGAGCTCCGGGGGTGGGTCAAAATCATCGATGGATTCCCCCTTCGGTTAACTCAGGACAGGCGATCGGAGTCGGGAATGACAACACTCTTGTCTTTGACTATATCCACTGCTTTAACCGGGGCCCCATGTAAGACCGCCGAGCGAGCGGATTTTAATCCGGTGTTCAGGTAACGATAGTGACTGCCGGATTGGAATCTGCGCAGTGAGGGAACCTGATCATCAGGCGGGTGAGCTGGGGTGTCGTTCTTTTGCTGGAATTATGCTTTCATGGTGCGATTGAAAAAGTATGGCGGTATTTGGGTGCGCACCATTTATTCCCGATAAAATGCGATGAACCACAAAAAAGGGGCGGTCACTGTCGTGGCCGCCCCATGTCCTTATTCGGTGAAATCGTTATCTTTCGCGCCACGAACGCAGGCCGCTACGAACCTTGATCGCCGTTTCGATATCGATCTCAACAACCTTGCCGGTACCCTGCTGGACAAATCCGGTGACCATGTCTCCTTCCGGGTCATCTCCCGAAGCCGAGGCCTTTTTATTCTGCCGGCCAATATGGATACCGACACTCGAGGTTGTACCGGCGCCGAGAGAAATCGCCTCATTGATCCGCTGTTCCTTGGTGCCGTCACCATCGAGGTCGGAGATTTCATAGACGGCATCGACACCCTGCGAAACCTGGCGTTTGAACGCCGTTCCGGTTTCATAGTAGAGGATGTTCAAGTCAGACTCACCACCGAACGAACAGCTTGCCCCGGTCGGCATAAAGGTCGAGAAGAGCGTCAGGCCACCAATAACCGCCGGCTTGTTCAGGCTCCGCATCGGTCGGATGATTGTCTTGCTTGCGTTATCCGGGTCAGTCTCCTCAACATAACGCAACGAGCGGCGCCAGCCATCAAAATTATCCCGGGCATATTGGACCATCGCGTCAAAATAATCAAAATTCGGATCGAGACTATAGGTGGCCCCGTCATACTTGTAAACCTGACCGGTTGTCAGAACCGCATAGTTATCTGCCGGGAACAGGGTCGAGGCATCGAGCGTCAGTGAATTGTTGTAATCAAGGTAATAGACCGGGACACTCGATTGATAATCCTGGCGGTTAAAGAACGGATCCTTGATGCCATACAGATACTCGATCTCCTGGCTGCCGAAGTCGGAGTTGGTATCGTCGCCCGGAGTAAACATCCGGCCGGAACCGAAATAGACCCAGGTATTACTGAAAGCATCAACACTGAGACTCGGTGCCGCCGTGATCGGCCGCGTTCCGTTAAACAGCTTGTGCCACTTCCAGGCATATTGCCCGGAATTGGTTGTATCGGTCGGATTGTCGCTATAGACGTTAAGAGGATCTCCGTTGAGTACACCATAATTGGCTTTAGTCCCCTTCCAGGGCACGGTCACCTTGTAGATCGATCCTTTCCAGTCATGGGTGCCATCAGGAGTTCCGTTGTCCCAGGTGATCGGGATATAGGCGGCATCGGTATTGTAATTGAGGTTACGGTCGAACGAAACCGGGGGGCCGGCAAAGGAGTTCGGTTCGGTTGCGGCGACCTCGAAAAGGTAGTCGTGCATGACATTTGAGGCATCTTCCGACTGAAACGGCTCACCGGTCAAAACATCAACCATATAGAGCTTGGCCTGTCGATTCGATTCGCCATCATACTGCGGCACACCCATCCCCTGGCTGCCGTCATCCGGTCCGGAGCCGAAAACCAGGGCCCAGGTACCAGGCTCATCCTTATCCGGGGTCGTATGCATAATCGTCGGATACGAGTAGCTCATGCCGAGCCCTTCAAAGCTACGGTCCCAGAGCAGTTCCGGATTACGCGGATCGGTGATATCGATGGCGAAATAGGAAGGACGGAAGGTTTTGGTCGTATTCGCCACATAATTAGAACCACTCGGATTACTGCCGTCGTCAAAGGTATCGTTGACAAAAATATCGCCGCCGCCGATGCCGTAGCCGCCGACCAGGATTGTCCCCCAGCCGTTCGGATGCTTGGTCGGGTTTTCCGACGGGTTGATCGGCGTGCCATCCGATTCGACAAAGACCCGGGCGTCAAAAACCCTCGGCTGCATGTCGACATAATAGACATGCGTATAATCCTGGCGCGGCAGCCATTTCAGATGCGGCAACAGGTTTTGCGGAATATATGCCCAGAGTTCGCCGCCGATCGGGATCCCGGAGGCACTATCGGGGTTGACAAAACTGGTCGTACTCTTCTTGAATTCCCAGGCGGTGAAGGCATGCAGCATGCCGTCATTGGCGCCGACATAGACGACCGTTTCCCGTTCTTTATACTTGTTGTAATACTCCTCATACGATTCATCACTGTATATAATATGGAAATTATCCGGCGGTGCCGAAATCGTCACCGGCGTCGAGTTGATGATATCACCGAGCTTGAAGACAACATCCGAGCCATCGGTGAGGGTCATACCGCGGCTGCGGGCGGTGACATTGGCGAGGTCGACAAACCTGTTCGTATTCATATCAGGATCATACCCCTGCGTCCAGCGGACCAGGTTGAGAGCCCTGATTTTCTGGCTCCGGCCGAGGTACCAGTCATTGGCGCCATTGACATTGAGGTAGGGCATCAGGGCGCGGTAATTCCGGTCATAGAACTTGATGACCTCGCCCTCATCATCAAACATTGCTGCTTCCGAGGGATTGGTATTGACCACACCGGCGTTGCTGACCCGTTCCTTGATATAATCTTTTCCGGCCGGGTTGGTCGTCGACGGGCCATCCTTGTTGATATAGGTAAAGATATTCCGATCGGCCGGATCGGTTGCCGCGAGGACCCGTCCGGCATCCCACAGCACCTTGACCTCCTCAAGCTCAACTTCTTGCGGGGTATCATTTTCGAAGTCCGGGTAGGGATGATTGGCATCAACCGAGTAGATCCAGGCCTTGGTTGAACCGCTCCCTTCGATGTAACGAACGACCTTGTCCTGGGTCTTGACCAATACATTATCGTTAGTCGTATCTTCACGGATGTAGCCGAAATCATCGATCCAGAGTGACTGTACGAACCCGATCCAGTCGACGCTCTGGTTACCGATAGAATAACGCGGACGGTAATAGGCCTGAACCAGGTTACCCTCGCCCTGACCGGAATTGGAGAGAACCGAAACCGCAGTACTCGAGGCTGTGGTTTCGAGGATCTTGTCAAAGATCGACTGGATCGCCTCGACCATTTTCGATCCGTCGGAAGCAGCGTAGTAACCGGCCGGCAACGGATTGCCATTCTTGTCGACCCGGTCCGGGTCTTCCCATTCCCCGGTATCGGGCCAGCCGGTATTGCCGCCATCATCATCGACAAAGTTGCCGTACTTGGCGGCCAGCCACATCTGGTTCATTGGCGGCGACGGTGCATTGTACGTGGCGTTCGGCGTCCCCTGGAAGGCGACGACCCAGGTCCGGACATTCTGGAAATCCTGAATATCGGGACGCAGATCGCGGGTAAAGGCATCGTGGGCCAGCCCGGCCAGGTAGAAGGTACCATTAATCCAATCATCCGGCTCATCCGGACAGATGCCATGCGCCTTCGAGAGCTCGGTAATATTTTTCGGTGCTGCACAACTCTGATTGGACAGTCCCCCCAGGATATTGCCGACATACCAGTTGGTATCGGTCGTGTTGTGGTTTTTCTCCCAGTTGCCGACCGCGTCGGTCAGCTCCGAGACATCAACGTCGTACGGTTTGTCATTACCACCGCTGATCTTCGAATCGACCGTATAAGACGGATTAAAAGCGCTGCCGGGAAGCTGATCATGTTCCCTGCTCGGGTATTCGTCGTTGAAGATGATGATGTTGTTCTTCTCGCACCAGTCCTGCACCGGGTCGACCCAGTTGGTACTCGCGGCGTTTGCACAACCGAGAACCTGGAAGGAGTCGTCATTCTGATTGATCGAGCCACAGTATTCATTAGTCCCGCCCTTGTTTCCCTTGAAGTAGCGGATCGCCTCGAAGTACATCTCGGCGAGCGGATCCCAGCCTTTCTGGGTATAGCGGTTGATGTAGCGGGTCAGCGAGTAATTGGCCGGGACTTCAAGGCCATCACTGGTCCATTCGCCGTCAATATACTGAATGTTGTTGCGCAGAACGCCGCCTCTCTCGGTGTTGGCGTGCGAGTAGGTCATCAGACCGAAATCCATCTTGTCGCGGTAGATATGCAAAAGCCCTTCCGGCTTGGCATTCTGCTTGGCTTCACTGTATATTTTACAGTTGTCTTCAAGCATGCCCCAGACGCAGACACTGACTTCGACCGTAAAGGAGGTAATGGTGTTGCCGTTCGAAGCGTTCCGGACCGCCATGGTCACGCCCGAGTTGAAGAATTCGTAAAGCGGGTTGGCGTAGATTGCCGGCACGAGGCGGTTAAAATCGGCGCCGTTGTAACTTTTTTTCCAGGTGTTGCCACCCGGGATCAGTCCCCGGAGCAGGGTCGTTTTACCGACCGCCTCAGTCCCCCTTTTGCCTCCGGCCAGAGCCTTGCGCAGAAAATCGGCACTGGCTGAGGCGGCCCAGTTGAGGAAGTTGCCGCTCCAGTAGGTACTGCCGGCCGAAACCGGAACGTAATGGGTTCCGGGGACGACGTAGCCGATCGGGTCAAACTGCCCACCACTGTATTCATAATACTTCTCATAGTCAAAATAGCCGTAGTAATCCTTGTCGTCATCGTAGACCGCCTCGCTCCGGTACCCTTCGGTAAAGCCGGTCTGGTCATTACTCATCAGAATCAGGGTATTCGGCTTGACCCCTTCGGAAATGACCGGCGGCTTATAGGAATACTTCGTCATAACCTGGGCACTGACCAGGCCGACAGCACAAAACCCGAACACCAGCGTAAGCAAGAATAAACGCATGACAATCCTCATCAGCTTGACCTATGCAGTAGAATAATTTCACGAACCTCGCCGTCGATCAGAACGTACTTGACGATATACCCTTTGATGATCCAGTCGAGGGGGTATTCGGCATTCTCGTAAAAAACCTTGTAGTCATCGTGCAACAGATAAGACCAGTGCCGGTAGGTATCCTCGTCGATCAGCACCGCCTTGTTATCTTCGACACCGACGAACAGCCCTTCCTTGGTATAGGCCCGGGGATCATTTTCGGCCGTCGGAACGGCGGCCGAGCCGGGGGAATCGCTATTGGCATCGTCCGATGCCGATCGTGCAACCTTGCCACGATCACCTTTTCCGGTCGACGCCGCAGCAGCCGACGGAAGGCAAACGACTGCGCAGAACAGCAACAGTACGAGTAGGTACAGGGTATTCCGTTTCATTATAATGAACCTTTCCATCTCTAGCCTCCTCCGGCACCGAGAACCTTGCGATAGCGCGCTCCAAGCAAGGACCGGCTGTTGTTGCCGGCATACCCGGCCACCTCGAGGTCAAGGGTCACGGCAGCTCCGCCTCCGCCGGCGCCGACCCCGGCACCGGCTGATCCGGCACCGAATTCAGCACCGCCGCCGGCAATCATCTCGGCACTGCGGCCGACAATAGATACCGCGGCTGAGCCGCTCGGTGAATCGATCACCAGATCAGGAACATAAACTGCTCCGGCATTTGTTTCCGGGTCGTTGAAATCGGTAGTATTAAACGGAGCAGTCCCATTCTTCTGCCGCTCCGGCTTGGTCTCTATGTACCCCATGATGACTTTGTAGAAATCATCCGGATCCTGCGGTGCCGCTACGGTCGAGCCGTCAGCCTTTTCAATATCGAATCCGTCGAAATCGGCACCGACACTCGACGGATCGCTCCCTCCCTCGATCGCCACGGTGATGATCTTTCCGGTATGAAAAATCGAGCCGTCAGCCATATTGAAAGCAACCTTCGACAAGCGGTCATTGGAAGCAATCCTGACCTCGAACATACTTGTGTCGAGAGCCGCCATACCGATGATGGTCAGAACGACCAGGATCATCATGGTGACAACCAGCAAGAAACCGCGTTCATCTCGATAAAACGAAGCCAGCTTTTTCGGGCCGGAATTCAACATCATCTTATTCTCCATCCGATTTGAGCATATCGATATCATAGGTGAATTTTTGCTTTTTGTTCATCCACTTGACCACTACCCGGACCGTCTTTATCCCCGGAACCGGAGTGTCATAGAGAATATTCCAGCCGAGTTTGTAAAGGGGATGGCTGTAATCCTGGCGGTCGGTCAGATTAAGTTCTTCGGTAATTGTTTTACCGGGGATACTGGTGACGGCGGTATCAAGGGTGTTGTCGCCATTATTGATTTTAAGCGAGTTGTGGTCGTAGGGCAGACCCCGCAGTTCTTCGACCTTGCTCTGGGCGGCCATGATCGCTTCAGTAATATGACGGGACCGCATATTGGTTTGGGTCGCCATCAGCTGCATATTGATAACCGCCAGAATACCAACGGCAAAAATAGCCATTGAGACCAGAACTTCGACAAGGGTGAACCCTTTTTCGTTGGTGTTGAGCATCATTACAGTCCCATATTTCTGAAATTGACTTCAACAATCATCAAGCGACGGCGAAAACCATCACTGTAACCGGTCCAGGGCCCGGCGCCGGAGGCCGGCGTGAAGGAATCGGAGTTGCTAACATAGCGTTTATCCTCTTTTTCACCCCGGGTGAGCAGACTGATCTGAACGGAGCGGATCAACTCCGGATCAGCCGGGAAGACGGTCGGAGCACCACTCGACAGGTTGTAATAAAATTCGAGTTCCTCGACCGGAGCAATCGCCTGATGGTTGACTGAGCCATGCGAGTGGCCGGGATCGGCGAGGCCGTCATTATTGGTATCGATATCACCGACAACAAAATCGGGTGTTCCATTTCCGGAATCAGGCGAACCATCGATTCCGTCGCTGTTGGTAAAGCCGAGCTGCTTAACCCCGTTGGCATCGGTAAAAACGCAAAAAACGATATGTTCACCGGGGTCGTTGATATCGCCATCCGGGAAGAGTCCGGTCGCTGACTTGGTACAGGTTGACGGGCTGACGTTCTGATCGCAGCCTGAATAGTCGGCAGAAAAATAGATATAATCCTGACCGGCCGCATGGATTGTCGGTACATTAGCGCTTGACGAATCGGTCTTGTCATAGCCGGCGTGGCGGAGCTGGGACATCAGCAGATCCATGGCAAAACGCTGACTCTGCTGAAGATCGACCCGGTTCTCCTCCGAAACTCCGGTCTGGAGACTGGCGATGTAAACGGCATAAACCGCCGACATGATGATTCCGGTGAGCGCCAGCGTTACCAACACTTCGACCAGACTAAACCCGGCGCGGGAAGCAAAATATCTCGTTTTCCTGTTTTCACTCATTATTAAATTCATATCATTCAATCCTGACCCGCCCGGATTGTGCAACGATAACTTTTTTGGAGTAGGTATCGTCCGGATTATCGAGCTTGATATTGCCAACAATAAAATTGACCGAGATATCTGATGTGCTCGGCATGCCGCGACTGTTAAAAATTGCGGACGGAACACCACCGGTAAAGCTGGCTGTGTGTTTCGCATAGTTCAGATCAGATAAAACGAGCGAGGTCTCGCCGGCATCAAATGTTCGATCAGCATCCTTATCGACAAAAATCCGGTAATCAGCAACGTTTTCACCATCAGTATTATTATTGGTAAAAACAACCGAAACGAATTCATTGCGCTTGACCGCCTCGATCCGGGCATGTTGCAGGATGCCAAGAACGTTTCGGGCATCACTATTGACCCGCGAATGATCCTGCCAGGTTTTCAAATTTGGTGCTGAAATCGCAACTACAGCGGCCAGGATAGCGACGACAACCATCAATTCGATCAGGGAAAACCCCCGTTCATCAGCCCCGTTAAATAGTTGTTTTAATTGATATTGCATAAAGTTTGCACCCTTTTCGCATTAGCGCGACTATAATAGTCTGCAAAGAGCAGACCAATGCAGAGGTCTTTTTAACTACATGATTTTACAGGACAAATCAAAAACAGGCTAGTGACAAAACCTGCAATTATCAGCATTTACATGCAAAAAGTGCATGTTATTTAATATCATACTCCTTGATTTTGTATTGAAGAGCCCGGAGGCTGATCTCGAGAATTTTCGCTGCCTGGGTCCGGTTGCCGTCGGTCGCCGCCAGGGCCTTGCGGATATATTCCTTCTCGAGTCTTTCGTTTGCTTCTTTCAGCGAAAGGGCATCGGATGACTCCCGATTGCGCCGCCGGAATTCCCATGGCAAATGATCAACGTCGATGACATCGTCACGACAAAAAATGACTGTCTTCTCCATGAAATTTTCCAATTCACGAACATTGCCCGGCCAGTCATAGTCGAGCAGGGAATTAACCGCCGCTTCACTGAGACCGGGTGGCTTGCGATGATCCCGTTCCGAGATAATTTGCAGGAAATGCTCGGCCAGTAACGGAATATCGACCTTGCGTTCGCGCAGCGCCGGCACCCGGATCTCGACGACGGCGAGCCGGTAAAAGAGATCGTCACGAAATGCGCCAGATTCGCTCGCTTCCTGCAGATCCCGCGCCGTCGCCGCCAGCACCCTGACCTCAACCTTGCGCGATTTCGACTCTCCAACCCGCCGGACTTCCCCCTCCTGCAATACGCGCAACAGTTTCGGCTGCAGGTCAAGTGGCAATTCCCCGATTTCATCGAGGAAAAGGGTCCCGCCATCGGCTTCTTCAAAAAGCCCGCGATGGTGGCGATCAGCCACGGTGAACGATCCCTTGGCGTGGCCAAACAGTTCACTTTCAATCAGGTTGGCAGCAATAGCGCTGCAATTGACGGCAATAAACGGTGCGGCACTGCGGCTCCCTTCTTCATGCAGCGCCCGGGCAATCAGCTCTTTTCCGGTGCCGGTTTCACCGGTAATCAGCACCGGTGAACGGACATCGGCCGCCTGCGCCACCAGCGACATGACATTTTCCATCAGATCACTTTTATAGGCGATGTTGCGGTGTGTTTTTTTGGTCTTGAGCTGGTTTTGCAGGAGGGAATTTTCGCGCATCAGGCGGAGGCGTTCCTCGGCCTTGCGCACGGTCAGAACAACTTCATCCGGCTTGAACGGTTTTGAAATGTAGTCGTAGGCACCCTCTTTCATGCACTCCAGCGCCATGTCGATCGATCCGTAAGCGCTCATCATGATCAAGGTCGGGCTGGCCTCCATCTGACAGACCTGGCGCAGAAAACCGAGACCATCCATACCCGGCATCCTGATGTCGCAAAGAGCAACATCGGCCTCTTCCCGCGACAACAGGTCAAGACCGGTTTCGGCGTCCGGTGCGTCGATGACCTCGTACCCTTCCTTTTCGAGAACCAGGCGGAGCATGTGCCGCATCCCTGCTTCATCGTCAACGACCAGAATCTTTCTTTTCGTATCAGCCATGATTATTCGTCTCTCTCAATCGGCAGGATAATGGTAAATGTCGTGCCCGACTCTTGCCTCGAACGCGCAACAATTTTGCCGTGGGCTTCGGAAATAATTCGATGACAGATGGTCAGGCCGAGGCCACGTCCCTTGCCTTTCGGTTTCGAGGTAAAAAACGGGTCAAAGATGTGAGGTAAAACATCCTCCGGAATGCCGCACCCTTCATCGCGCACGGCAATTTCAGCAAACTGTCCCTGCCTGCTGGCACTGACATGAATGACATGACTACCCTCAAGACAATCCTTGGCATTGACCATCAGATTGACCAGCACCTGCATGAACTTGTAGGAGTCGATCCGGACCAGACCGAGCTTGTCGGGACAATCGACATCAAACTCGATCGTTTCAAAAACAGCCTGATGACTGAGAATCTCAACAGCCTCGCGCAGGACATCGGCCGGATCAACAACCCCGAGGCTTTCTTCGGTCGGTGCGGCATAATCGAGCAGTTCCTTGACCAGACGATCAATGCGCATGATTTCGGTCAATGAATGCTCAACCATTTCCCGGGACCGGCCCGGTTCGAGTTCCGACTTGAGCAGTTCAAGATAACCGAGAACAGCACCGAGCGGGTTGCCAATCTCATGCGCCATCCCGGCGGAAAGATGGCCAACCGAAGCCATACGTTCGGACTGGATCAAATCTTCACGACCCCGCTGTAAAGCCCTGGTCATGGCATTGAAGGAATTGGCCAGGTCGGCGATTTCTCCCGGACCGGCGACCGGAACATTTGTCGTCAGGTCGCCGGCCGCAACCTGACTGGTCGCCGCGTTAAGTTGCCTGACCGGTTTGATGACATTCCGGGCCAGCGCAACCACACCGAATGCGACCAGCACCGAACCGTACAGAAAGACATAAAGGAGAACCAGGTTGCGCGCCTTGATGACCTGCTTACCGACATCATCGACGGTAAAACGCGCCAGCAAAACGCCACTGCCGGAACCGGACCCCATAAACGGGACCGCAACAGTGATATACCCCTCGCCCGTTGAGACGATCGGCATCAGGTGTTGTTCATAATTAAGTCGATGGACCGAACGGGAAAAAACAAGGACTTCATTAACCAGAGATTTAACCTCGCTGAACGAGCCTTTTTTCCGTGGCGGGTAACTGTAGAGGAGATTGGCATAACGATCATAAAGTTGCCACGATTCGACAGTCGGACCGATATCGCCGATCATCGTACTGATTTTATCAAAATTCGGCGGCTCCGGAGAATCCCCTTTTGTTGCGGAAACGGAACGGGAAACAAACTCGAGCATGGCTCGACTCGACTGAACCTTGAGTTTGAGCAGTTCTGTCTCGGTCAGGCGTAAAAGCAGCAACCCGCCAAAGAGCAGAGCTGCGCCAACGACCAGCGCCATGGTCAAGATAATTTCCGTGTAGAGACCTGATTTGCGCCGCACAAAACCTCCCCGATTCAATTTCAATTAAAAGAAAATAACACAGAATTACAGCAAGTTAAAGAAAAGTCTGCAAACTTTGCACAGGCTGCGACCGGAAATGGCCAGCAACCGCAATCATTGCTGGAACTATCCGTCAATTCCTGCTAGCATCTTGCGAAATATCACCCTGAAAGGAACTCGAATATGGCCCGTCAACCTGCTATTGACCAGGAATGCTGCATCGGCTGTGAAGTCTGCACCCAGACCTGCCCCGAGGTCTTCCGGATGGAAGGCGATGAAGAAGGGTATGATCATGGGCACGACCACGGAAAAGCGGAAGTCTACAATCCCTCCGGAGCTGCTGAAGGCAAGATTGAAGAGGCGATGGACAAGTGTCCGGCCGCCTGTATTTACTGGGATGAATAGTCTCCACCAGCGGCAAATGAGTTAGCTCCAGCTCGTGTCCCTGCAGCGAAATATCAACCGGCTTTATCTCTTTTCCTTCCTCAAGATGATGCTGTTCCCGATGGCGATCATCACCCTGTTCTGGAAGGATCAGATCGGACTGTCACTGACCGAAATCATGTTTCTGCAGGCGGTCTTTGCCCTCGCCTCGCTCTGCCTTGAGTTCCCCTCCGGATACATCAGCGACCGACTCGGCTACCGTTTTTCACTTAGTCTGGCATCACTGCTCGGCTTGATCGGATGGGCTCTTTACAACCTGGCCAATTCATTCATCGATGTCCTCGTGGCCGAGATCGTTCTCGGCATTTCTTTCGCCTTTATCAGCGGGAGCGACAGCGCCTTGTTATTTGAATCTCTCCGCCAGTCAAATCGGGAGGAGCATTACAGCCGACTCGAAGGGAGAATGACCGGATGGGCGCAAAGCGGCGAAGCGGTCGGTGCAATCAGCGCCGGACTGCTCTATGCAGCGGCACCGATCCTCCCCTTTGCCATCCAGATCGCCGTCTGGATTGTGGCTCTGCTCGTGACCCTTCAGCTCAGGGATGCGCCTCCGGCGGAAAAAATACAGCGATCGCACTTTACCGAAATGCTCGAAATCTGGAAGTTTGCCTGGCTTGAAAATGCCGGAATCAGGTCAACCATCCTGCTTTCGACCTGCCTCGGACTCGCTTCTTTTTACCCGGTCTGGCTGATTCAACCTTTCATGCAGCAAAGCGGAGTACCGCTTGGCTGGTTCGGCCCGGTCTGGGCCGGGGCCAACCTGACCGTTGCCGTTTTTTCGGTTCTCAGCCATCGCGTCACCAGTTTTCTTGGTGCCCGGGGGCAGCTCAAGCTGTTTTTTCTGCTCGGTTTTTCCGGCCTTCTCGGGCTCGGACTGAGCCTCGCCGTTTTCTCATTTCTCTTCTACTATCTCCTGACCGCAATGCGCGGCCTTCAGTCACCCTTTTCCAGGCATTACCTGCAGGTCGAGAGCAATCGAAGCAACCGGGCCAGCCTGCTTTCACTCAAGGCCTTTTCGTTCCGGCTCGGCTTTGTCCTGACCGGACCGATTGTCGGCTTTTGTGCGGACCGGTACGGTTTAAACGCCACATTTCTTTTTTTGGCAATGGCGTTCTTGCCGCTTTACCTGATTCTGGCGAGAAGTTTTTATCGAAACAATTGCCTGACCCCCTGACGATCAGGCGAGGAATCTTTGTGGATGCGACATGATTGAACTGCTCGAAAAATTCCACCCGCCGGAAACAGCGAGACACCAGGTGCTGATTGATCACAGTCGGCAGGTTGCCGCCATGGCCGTCGTGATCGCCCGGAGAGTTGCCGCTGTCCGGAGCATTGATATCGACTTTATCGAAGAAGCTGCCCTGCTGCACGACATCGGCATCCACCTGACCGATACACCCGAGATCGGTTGTTACGGCGACAAGCCCTATCTTGCCCACGGCTACCTTGGCCGCGAGATTCTGGAAAGTGAGGGAATGCCGCGTCACGCCCTGGTTTGCGAACGGCACATCGGCGTCGGTTTAAGTCGGATCGAGATCATTAAGCAAGATCTCCCGTTGCCACAACGGGATATGCTGCCACTAACGATTGAGGAGAAAATCGTCACCTACGCCGATCTTTTTTTCAGCAAAGCCGCTTCCGCAAGAGGTCATCAACGCACCTTTGCCCAGGTCCGGGCGAAAATTGCGGACCATGGTGATGATAAAATTGCTACACTTGATGAATGGCATTATCTTTTTTCGGGCTGAAACAGCCGTCAGCTGAGATCTGCCACAAATTGCACGAATATCCGGAGTCGATCTGATGGAAGAATGGCTGCAGCATTTATTTAACTGGCTTCCCGATGACAATATCTATTACTTCTCGATTGGCATGATCGCCTTCATGGAATCATTGGTCCTGATCGGGGTTATTGTCCCGGGCAGCACGATTATCGTCTTTACCGGCTTTCTCGCACTGCACGGCAAAGGTGATATTGTTACAATCGTCACGGCATCTGTTTTCGGTGCGTTCTGGGGCGATTTCCTCAGCTATTGGCTCGGCGCACGCTCCGGCCCCGCTATCATCAATTCACGGGTAATGCGCAAACAGAAAAAGCTGGTGTTGCGGGCCGAGGCCTTTTTTGCAGCACATGGCGGCAAATCGGTTTTTTTTGGCCGCTTTTTCGGCCCGATCAGAGGCTTCATCCCTTTTGTTGCCGGCGGTGCCAAAATGAAACTTCGCGCCTTTATCGGCTATGCGATTATCAGTGCTATTCTCTGGGGCATTTCCTATCCCGGACTCGGCTATCTCGCCGGGGTCAGCTGGCAGAATGTTCAACGCTGGAGCGGCCGCTTTGCCCTGGTGATCTTTGCCGCCCTGATTATTACTATCCTTGTTACCTGGCTGCGCCGCCGTTACCGTTGACCGCCCATTTCCATTGAATGTCAACCTGAGTTCACCTACAATAACAACCCAATTCCAAGGACTGGTTCAACATGGAGATCAGGTTTCCCGCAGAATGGGAGAAGCAGGATGGCATCCTGCTCTCCTGGCCGCATCAAGATACCGACTGGTCACAAATTCTCGACCAGGTCGAACCGCTATATCTATCAATTGCCGCGGCGGTCAGCCGCTTTGAAAAAGTTCTGATCATCGCCCCCGACATCTCGGATCTCGGTGACAGACTGGCAGCGGCCGGAGCGCAGACCGCAAATATTGGTCTGTTTGAAATCGACACCAATGATACCTGGGTGCGCGATTACGGACCGATCTCCATCTATGAAAAATCAATAGCGGTGCCGCTCGATTTCCAATTCAACGGTTGGGGCGAGCGGTTCGAGTATCGACTCGACAACCAGGCAACTTCGAGGCTCGCCGATTACGGACTTTTCGCCGCCGGAAGCAGGTCGGTCCCGATGATCCTCGAGGGCGGCAGCATCGAAACCGACGGCAAGGGTTCTCTGCTGACAACCAGCCGCTGTCTACTTAATCAGAACCGGAACCCGGCGATGACGAAAAACGACATCGAAACAGCACTTGCATCGACAATCGGAATCGAACAGTTCTTGTGGCTTGAATCGGGGATGTTGCACGGCGATGACACCGATGCGCACGTCGACATCCTGGCCCGTTTTGCCCCAAACGATACCATACTGTATACCAGTTGCGACAACCGGCATGATGCCCATTTCGTGGAACTGGAAGCGATGCGCCGGGAGCTCGAATCATTCCGGACGACCAGAGGTGAAAGGTTTAACCTTGTCCCTTTACCTCTTCCGGCTCCGAAAATTGACAGTTCCGGGAAGCGGCTGGCGGCAACCTACGCCAACTTCCTGATCATCAATGACGCCGTTCTGGTTCCGGTATATGATGACCCGAAGGATGACACAACCTGCCAGATTATCGCTTCAACCTTTCCCGAACGTGAAGTCATTCCGATCAATTGCCTGCCCCTGATTTCACAGGGCGGCTCGCTGCATTGTGCGACCATGCAGCTACCCGAAGGAGTCCTTGCATGAACATGCTCAGAACTGCGCTGATTCAACAAAATTGCTCGCCGGGCCGCCAGGATAATATTGAAAAAACAACACGTCTGATCAGGGCAGCGGCGGCCGACGGAGCGAAACTGGTTGTGCTGCAGGAGCTGCATTGCACCCCCTATTTCTGCCAGATCGAGGACCCGGCTTTTTTTGAACTGGCAGAAAAGATACCCGGACCGACAACCGACCATTTTGCAGATATCGCCACTGAAACCGGTGCTGTGATCATCACTTCCCTGTTTGAAAAACGGGCGAGCGGACTCTATCACAACACGGCCGTCGTATTCGACCGCGACGGCAGCATCGCCGGCAGCTATCGCAAGATGCATATCCCGGATGACCCCGGATACTATGAAAAGTTCTATTTCACCCCCGGCGATCATGGATTCAGACCGATCCCAACGTCGCTTGGCAAGCTCGGTGTTCTGGTCTGCTGGGACCAGTGGTATCCTGAAGCAGCCCGATTGATGGCCATGGCCGGGGCTGATCTTCTGATCTATCCGACCGCTATCGGTTACGACCCGGCTGATGACGATGTCGAAAAAAAGCGGCAGCTTGAAGCCTGGTCAATGATCCAGCGTGCTCACGCCATTGCCAACGGCCTGCCGGTCATTGCCGTTAATCGCTGCGGATTTGAGCCGTCACCTGAAGACCGGGATTCCGGGATTGAGTTCTGGGGCAACAGCTTTGTCGCCGGCGCGCAGGGGGAACTGCTGGCAAAAGCGGATGAGGAAGAGACAACTCTTGTCGTCGACATCGATATGGCGCGGAGTGAATGCGTCCGGCGCATCTGGC
>PKUH01000055.1 GCA_002869615.1 Desulfuromonas sp.
ACTGACGGATTGGAATCTGCGCAGCGAGGGAACCTGATCATCAGGCGGGTGAGCTGGGGTGTCTTTCTTTTGCTTACTTTTCTTGGACAGGCAAGAAAAGTAAGGAGCACGCCGGGCGATACCGGCGACTTTGATTTGTTTGGTGAGCTGGGATATTATCCAAAGCTCAGGGAAGTGTCCCCTGAATACTGAAACAAGAGAACCGCGCGGTCGCGGCCGCGCACTCCGCCATACTCTTTTATTGAGCCATAAAAGAGTATGCAGAAAACGGCTCCCTTGCCGGGGGCTTTTTCGTGCGGTCTGAATTGTTTCTGTTCAATTGTGTTTCCGGGGAGTTTGCCTTGAGGCAAACACAATACGTCTCCGTGGCGGTTGCGGTCGGGCTACGGTTCAGTGACCGCGCTGGCGGGTGCGACCTCAAGAGCTCCGGGGGTAAGTCAAAAGCTTCAATGGATGTCTCCTTCAGCTACTTCGGCAAGCTCAGTACAAGATAACTCAGGACATGCGATCGGAGTCAAAAAGTTGGACGGGTGAGTCAAAAGCTATACTTTTGAAAGTATTGAGCTTTGTTCCTGACTCTCTCTGACAGCTTACAGCTTAAGACTTACAGCTGTCTTTATTAAGAGTGCGCACCATTAATCCCCGGCAAAAAAATGTGATAAACAAGAAAAGAACGCTCGTTCCAACCTCTTTCGTTTTTATCGTTACTGCCTGGATCAGACGCCCCTCAGCAAAACTTCACGAGCATATTCCTTGCCGATTTCAGCAAAATTACGGATCATCTTGTCCGGGTAGGCGGCCGCCTCCCGGAGCTCTGCATCGAGGGAATGTTCCGGCATGAACTGCTGGAAGGCCCAGCGTTCAGCACCGTTTATAGCAGCTCCCATTTGCCTGACCACCTGTTCGTCGACAAAGGCCGGAACGCAGGTTGTGCGGAATTCATAATCAATATTGCATTTCATAATGATGCTGATCGAACGCTGGAGCTGGTCGAGATCGACCGGCGACGTATGCAGTTCGCCGTACCGCCCGGGGGCTGTCTTCAGATCGAAGGCGAGGTAATCGAGCAGGTTTTCATCGAGCATCCGCTGCAGCATCTCCGGCCGGAGCCCGTTGGTATCAAGCTTGACCGCCAGGCCGAGGGCTTTGATCTCGCGCAAGAGATTGATGCACTGCGGATCAATCGTTGGCTCGCCGCCCGAAACGACAACACCGTCGATGAACGGCATACGATTTTTCAGTTCTTCAAGGAGAACTTCGCGGGGATAATCGGGATATTGGTCCGGATCGAGAACAAGTGAGGGGTTGTGACAGAAGGGACAGGTGAGATTACAGCCGCCAAAAAAAATCAGGGAGGCGACCCTGCCCGGAAAATCGAGCAGGCTCGTCCCCTGAAAACCTTTAACTTTCATGATAAACAGTAATAATAATTACTTTTGATCGGCTTCGCGAACGAGAAATTCGGCGCGATCCTTGAACTCTTCTTTCTTCCCCTTGTTCCATTGCTGAACAGGGCGAAAGAAACCACAAACACGCGAATAAACCTCGGTTCTTGCATCACATTTGGTCGCCATTGTAATACCTCCATTAAATTCTAAGTTGGCAGATAGCAGTAATCAGTCAACAGTTTGAATTGACATCTGAAAACTGACATCCGGGTACTGCCTTTAAGCTGCTCTTCCTTCGGCATGCATATGCGGACAGGAGAAATGCTCGCCGGTGATATAGCCGTGCACCGGGCAGACGGTAAAGGTCGGACTGATTGTAAAGTACGGCAGATGGAAATTCTCCGAGATCCGCCGGACCAGCAGCCGGGCGCTCCGCCAGTCATCGATCCGCTCGCCGAGGAAGCCGTGCAGAACCGTGCCGCCGGTATAGAGAGTCTGCAGTCCGTCCTGGTGACTGAGCGCCTCGAACAGGTCAGTCGTCGTGCCGACCGGCAGCTGGGTCGAATTGGTGTAGTACGGCTCATCCTCCCCGGCGGTGATGATATCCGGGAATTTCTGCCGGTCGCGGCTGGCCAGGCGGAAACTGGTTCCTTCGGCCGGCGTCGCTTCAAGGTTGAAAAGATGCCCGGTCTCTTCCTGGAACGCCTCGAGCTGCTTGCGCATGAACTGCATGGTTTCAACCGCAAAGTCATGACCGGTCGCCGTATCGATGCCACAGCCGATCAGGTTGAGGCAGGCCTCGTTCATGCCGATCAGTCCGATCGTCGAAAAGTGGTTGTCCCAGAAATGGCCGCTCCGTTCCTTGATTGCCGAAAGATAGAACTTGCTGTAGGGGTAGAGGCCATCGTCGGTGAAGCGATCAAGCTGCTTCCGTTTGAGTTCAAGCGATTCGTATGCAAGCTTCATCAGATCGGCAATCCGCGAGAAGAACGATTGCTTGTCCGGCGCCATGTAGGCGGCGCGCGGCAGATTGAGTGTGACGACGCCGATCGAACCGGTCAGCGGGTTGGAACCGAACAGGCCGCCGCCGCGGCGGCGCAGTTCCCGGTTGTCGAGCCTGAGACGGCAGCACATCGAGCGGGCGTCTTCCGGGTCCATATCGGAGTTGACGAAGTTGCTGAAATACGGGATGCCGTACTTGGCTGTCATCTCCCAGATCGGCTCGTAGCGCGGATTGTCCCAGTCGAAATCGACGGTAATATTGTAGGTCGGAATCGGAAATGAGAAGATCCGGCCCGAGGCATCACCCGCCATCATCACTTCACAGAAGGCGCGGTTGAACAGGTCCATTTCGTCCTGGAAGTCGCCATAGGTCTGCTCCATCAGCTCACCGCCGATAACGACTGCTTCATTGGCCATGTTCGACGGCGGGTTGATGTCGAGGGTAATATTGGTAAACGGCGTCTGGAACCCGACCCGGGTCGGCACGTTCATGTTAAAAATGAATTCCTGGACCGACTGCTTGACCTCGTCGTAGCCCAGGCCGTCGTAGCGGATAAAGGGAGCAAGCAGGGTGTCGAAATTGGCAAAGGCCTGGGCCCCGGCCGCTTCACCCTGCAGGGTGTAGAAGAAATTAACGACCTGGCCGAGGGCGGTACGGAAATGTCGGGCCGGGCCGCTCTGAACCTTGCCGTAAGCACCGGTAAAGCCCTTGAACAGAAGATCCTTCAGATCCCAGCCACAGCAGTAGACCGACAGCATACCGAGATCATGTATGTGAAAATCGCCGTTGCGATGCGCACTGGCGATCGGCTCCGGGTAAATCTTGTTGAGCCAGTAGTTGCTGGTGATGTTGGCGGCGATGTGGTTGTTCAGCCCCTGCAGCGAATACCCCATGTTGGCGTTTTCGTTGACCCGCCAATCTTCCTGGGTGAGGTAGGAGTCGATCGCTTCAACCGACTCCTGCATGAAGCGCTGGGTCTGGCGCAGGGCTTCATGTTGCTTGCGGTAGAGGATATAGGTCTTGGCCACCTTGGCATGGCCATTTTCGATGAGGATTTTTTCGACGAGGTCCTGGACATTTTCGACCGTCGGAACCCTGTCGTTCTTGTAGATAACGCCGAGAATCCCGACGACCTGGGTTGAAATGGCAGCCGCTTTTTCCATGTCGGTGCCGCCGACGGCACGGACCGCTTTTTCAATCGCCTCGTGAATCTTCCCCTGCTCAAAGGGGGCCAGCCTTCCGTCACGCTTGCGGATATACTCGATCATGTACTCCCTCCACTTTCAACTAAATAACAAGCGGCCATGGCAACCAGACAGTCCCGTACCGCCCCCCGACAACGCAAACTAACAGGAATTTAGCACAAACAAATTCAATCGCAAAGACAAAAACCACTAGATGTAGATATTTTCTTACATTCAAAACACTATATATTGTTAAAAAGCACGTGGACATCCTGTGGACAACAAGGGCAGGAGCTGGCTAAGTTAGCGTGATTGTTGACCCGGTGCGGACACTGTGCTAAAGAAGTCACAACCCACATGTGGAGGGAAGAACCATGGCTGACCTGTCCCGATTCGGCATTTCAATTGACGAAAGACTGCTTGAACGATTTGACCACCTGATCGAGGGGAAAGGCTATCGGAATCGCTCGGAAGCGATCCGCGACCTGATCCGGAATGCTTTGGTCGAAGATGACTGGGGCAAGGGAGATACCGAAACGGTCGGAACCGTGACCCTCGTCTACGACCACCATACCCGTGACCTGAGTGACAAGCTGACCGAGCACCAGCACTCGCATCATGATGCCATCATCTCGGCGATGCATGTCCACCTCGATACCGACCACTGTCTTGAAGTCGTTGTCGTCAAGGGGACTGCGAATAAAGTCAAACGGCTGGCCGATGAACTGATCGGTACCAAGGGGGTCAAGCATGGCAAGCTGGTCACCACGACAACCGGCAAAGATTTAAGCTGACCCCCGGCAGGCGGGCTGTTCTCTTTTTTTCACATTTAGTAGCACGATAAAAAATTTCGTATGCTATAGTGGGCGACGACAGAAGGACCGTACATGGGACGCATCGAAACCGCATATCTTGATCTGGGCAGCCTTGATGCCCTGGCCTACCGGGACTCGGCGATCCATCGGCTAGACCCGCGGGCCAAGCTGGTGACAACGCTGATCTTTATCGTGACGGTTGTCTCATTTGACAAGTACAGCATTGCCGCCATGCTGCCATTCCTGCTCTACCCGGCAGTGCTTACGGTTCAGGCCGGCCTTCCGGCCGGACCGATTCTGAAGAAATTGCTGATCGCCCTGCCATTTGCTTTTTTTATCGGGATTTTCAACCCTTTCTTCGATCAGGCAACGTTGCTCCGTTTCGGGACCATCGAGATCTCAGGCGGCTGGGTCTCGTTCGCCTCGATCCTGCTCCGCTTTTCCCTGACCGTGACGGCGGCCCTGACCCTGATCGCAACGACCAGCTTCGCCGGGGTCTGTATGGCCCTTGAAAAACTCGGCTGTCCGAAGATTTTTGCGCTGCAACTCCTCTTTGTCTACCGTTACCTCTTTGTCCTGATCGAAGAGGCAACCCGGCTGGTCCGGGCCCGGGCGCTCCGCTCCTTTCACGGTCGCGGCAAGGGGCTCAGGACCTTTGGCAGCCTGATCGGCCAACTGTTGCTGCGCACCCTGGAACGGGCTCAGCGTATCCATCTGGCGATGCTTTGCCGCGGGTTCGACGGCGAAATCCGCATGATCAAACCGTTAACCACAGGCCGCCGGGAAATCGCATTCGTTCTCGGCTGGACCCTGTTCTTCGTCTTCTGCCGCCTCTGGAACATACCGGAACAGGCCGGATCAATTTTCATGGAGATACTCGCATGAGCCACCATATCGTCGAAGTTGAAGAGTTGAGATACCGCTACCCCGATGGAACCCAGGCTTTGGACGGGATCAATTTCCGGATTGAACATGGTGAAGCGGTCGCTATTGTCGGTGCCAACGGCGCCGGCAAATCGACTCTGCTTCTTCACCTTAATGGTTACCTGACCCCGGCAGACGGCCGGGTGCGGATCGGCGACTACCCGCTGAACCGCGAGACCGTTCAGGATATCCGCCGCACCGTCGGTATGGTTTTTCAGGATCCGGACGATCAGTTGTTCATGCCGACCGTTTTCGATGATGTCGCCTTCGGCCCGCTCAACCTCGGCTATCCGACCGAAGAGGTTAACGAGCGGGTCACTGCGGCGCTCGAGCAGGTGGATGCCCTGCATCTCAGGGACCGTCCCCCCTTCCACCTTTCCGGTGGAGAGAAACGGGCCGTTTCCATCGCCTCGGTGCTGTCGATGTCGCCCGACATTCTGGTGATGGACGAGCCGACCACCGGTATCGATCCCCGCGGCCGCCGGCTGTTGATTAAGCAGTTGAAATCGTTCAAACACACCAAGATCATTGCCACCCACGACCTCGACCTGGTTCTCGATCTCTGCGAGAGAACGATTGTCATCCATGAGGGGAAGGTCACGGCCGACGGCTCGACCCTGGAGATCTTCAGTAATGAGGAGCTGCTCGAAAAAAGTCACCTGGAAAAACCGATGCGGATGCAGGCCTGTCCGGTCTGCGGCAAGAAGTAATTGCGTGTTCGCGGCCACGCACTCCGCTATCAGGAGGGACACTACCCGAAGTTCATGGATGTCCCCCTGTAGACAAAAGTCAAGAAGAACCGCGCGGTCGCGGCCGCGCACTCCGCCATACTCTTTTATTGAGCCATAAAAGAGTATGCAGAAAACGGCTCCCTTGCCGGGGGCTTTTTTGTGCGGTCTGGATTGTTTCTGTTCAATTGTGCTGCCAGGGAGTTTGCCTTGAGGCAAACGCGAAACATCTCCGTGGCGGTTGCGGTCGGGCTACGGTTCAGTGATCGTGCGAGCGGAAGCGACCTCAAGAGCTCCGGGGGTAAGTCAAAGGCTTTGCTTTTAAAGTTTTGAGACATTTCCTGGTTTTCTCTGACAGCTGACAGCTTAAAACTTACAGCGGTCTTATATATAAGACCGCCGAGCGAGCCGATTTTAATCCGGCGTTCAGGGAACGCCAGTGACTGACGGATTGAAAGCGGCGCAGTGAGGGAACCTGATCATCAGGCGGGTGAGCTGGGGTGTCTTCTTTTGCTTACTTTTCTTGGACAAGCAAGAAAAGTAAGGAGCAAGCCGGG
>PKUH01000056.1 GCA_002869615.1 Desulfuromonas sp.
GAGATATTGCGGAACTGTTTCTTCAACAGCTCAAAATGCTCCATTGTTGCGGTACCGGCTTCAAACTGCTCAAGCAGCCAGGCAACATACGGCAGGCCGTCACGACAGGGGGTACACCAGCCGCAACTCTCCCGGGCGAAGAACCGGATCAGATTCAGGGTCACGGCGACCATGCAGGTCTCTTCGTCAAAAACCGTGACACCGGCCGTGCCAAGACGACTGCCGGCCTTGCCGATCGCCTCGAAATCGAGCGGCACGGCAAAATGTTCGGCCGTCAGGTATGGAGTCGAAGCGCCGCCCGGCAAACAGGCCTTGAATTTTTTGCCGCCACGGACGCCGCCACCTATATCATTAACCACCTCGCCGAGGGTAATGCCGAGCGGCAGCTCGAAACATTCCGTCCTTTCAAGGTGTCCAGAGAGACCGAACAGCTTGGTTCCGGCGCCCTCCGGGGTCAGCGCCAATGACTTGAACCAGTCGTCGCCGCCGGTCACGATATGCTGAATGTTGGCCAGGGTTTCAACATTGTTGACCGTCGTCGGTTTATCAAACAGCCCCCGCACCGCCGGAAACGGCGGCTTGAGCCGCGGATTCGGACGCCGCCCTTCGAGGCCGCTGAGCAGGGCCGTCTCCTCCCCGCAGATGTAACGACCGGCCGAACGGTGAACATGAATTGCGCAATCGAAACCGCTGCCGAGAATATTCTTGCCCAAAAAGCCCGCCTGTTGAGCTTCCGCGACCGCCCGCTCCAGATTGACGGCACAATCTTCATAGGCGTAACGGATGAAAATATAGGCTTCCGGGGTCTGCAGTGCGTAGGCGGCAATAATAACGCCTTCGATCAGCTGATGCGGGTCACTGCGCAGGAGCACGCCATCCTTATAGGTTCCGGGCTCCATTTCATCACAGTTGCAGACCAGGTATTTCGGTCCCGGCTTGTCGCTCGGGAAGAAGCTCCATTTCATCCCGGTCGGGAAACCGGCGCCGCCGCGGCCGCGGAGATTCGATTTCTTGACCAGATCGGTCACCTCGGTCGGGGTCATCTCCCTGAAGGCCTTTTGCAGGCCTTCGTAACCACCGGTCTTGCGATAACCGTCGATAAAAACGGTCTCGCCGGGAATGTAGTTTTTAAAAAGAACCTGCGGGTAGGCACTCATCGGCTCTCCTCCCGCTCGGCCGCCAGAACCTCTTCAACCGATGCCGGTGTCAGGTTGCCATAGGTCTTGAGGCCAATCATAATTGCCGGGGCCTCACCGCAGGCACCGAGGCAGCAGCTCGGCAGCAGGGTGAATATGCCGTCATCCGTCGTACCGCCGAATTTCACCCCGAGTTTCTGCTGAAGCGCGGCGGCCAGTTCTTCACCGCCGCGGCTCCAGCAACAGATCGAATCACAGATATGAATTACTTTTTTACCGACCGGCTGCCGGAAGATCTTGTCGTAAAAGGTCGCGACCTCCTCGACTTCGACCGGCGGCACACCGATAATTTCAGCGACCAGTTCGACCCCCTCGTCCGGAACCCAGCAATGATTCTCCTGGACGGCGCGCAACAGGTCGATCACCAGCTCCTTCGGATGCTCGAGCTCCGAAGCCTTCCGGCGAAACTGTTCGATCTGTTCGGTTGTCAGTAAGTCAGACATCAAATTCTAAAACCTTTTGTGTCATCAAGGCACCAAGAACACTAATAAAATCAAAATTCATATTAACGCAAAGGCGCAAAGACGCCAGGGAATGAATGATTTCAAAAAAATTTGGAGAAGAGCCCGGAAATTGATTTTAGTTTCATTCAAACCCGGATCCCTTAACTTTGCGACTTCGCACCTTAGCGTTAAAAAATGTTTTTCGGTTTTGCCTTCCTTGGTGCCCTTTGTGCCTTCGTGGCAAACTCTTTAATTTTCATCGATCCAGATCAGCCAGAATAAAGTCGATCGAGCCGAGAATAACGATCAGGTCGGCGAGCAGCCAGCCTTCACTCATCAGCGGCAGCGCCTGCATGTGGGCGAAACTCGGGCTCCGGATCCGCATCCGGTACGGGATACTGCCGCCGTCACTGACCGCGTAGTAGCCGCACTCACCTTTCGATGATTCGGTTGCCCGGTAACACTCCCCCTTCGGCGCCGTCGGGCCGCGGCTGACATTGACAAAATGCGGAATCAGGCTGTCAATATCGTTCAGCCCGTCCTGCCGCTGCGGATAGGCGTAGCGGTAGTCCTCGGTCATCCAGCGTCCGGCCGGCATCCGTTCGGCCGCCTGCTTGACGATCTTCAGACTTTCACGCAGCTCACCGACCCGGACCAGGTAGCGGGCATAGCAATCGCCCCCTTCGGCAGTGATGACATCGAAGTCGAACTCTTCATAACCACAATACGGCATCGCCCGGCGAACATCCCACGGCATGCCGGTGGCGCGCAGGTTCGGTCCGGAGAGGCCCCAGTCAACCGCCTCATCACGCGACACGACCCCGATCCCTTCGGTCCGGGCGCGGAAGAGCGGGCCATCGGTCAAAAGGGTTTCGAACTCGTCGATTCGCTTTTCAAAATCATGGGTAAAATTATCGACCACCTGCTTCCAGCCGTCCGGCAGATCGAGCGGCAACCCGCCGATCCGGAACCAGGCCGGATGCATCCGGCCACCGGTCACCATTTCGATGATATCGAAAATTTTCTCGCGTGATTCAAAGGCGTAGAAGACCGGAGTCATGGCACCGACGTCGTGGGCAAACGTTCCGAGCCAGACCAGGTGACTGACAATCCGGAAAAGCTCACTCAACATCACCCGGGCATAGCGGGCCCGCGGCGGGATCTCGACCCCCATCAGGGTCTCAATACTGTGCAGGTAAGAGAGGTTGTTCTGAACACCGGAGAGATAGTCGATCCGGTCGGTATACGGAATATACTGATTCCAGTGCTGGCGCTCGGCAATCTTTTCCGCACCGCGGTGATGATATCCGATGTCGGCATCAAGGTCGATAACCTCTTCACCCTCGAGCTTGGCTATCAGGCGCAGCACGCCGTGGGTGCCGGGATGATGCGGACCGATATTGAGGATCATGCTATTGGCAGCGTCCTCATCCGGAATCCTTTCGAAGAAATCTGCCGCCGGCACCGGAATCATTCCGGCGGCGGTCTCGGCGGTAAAGGGCGCCATGTCGGTCGCCCGCGACACATGATCCTTACGCAACGGGTGGCCTTCCCACTCCGGCGGCATCAGTATCCGCCGTTGATCGGGATGACCGGCAAAATTGAGACCGAACATGTCGTAGACTTCCCGCTCATACCAGTTGGCATTCGCCCAGATGTCTGTCGCCGAGGGGATCGAGGTGTTTTCGTCGGCAAGGGGAACCTTGATCCGCAGATAGCCGGGCGATTGGAACGAGAGGAGATGATAGACCATGCTGAAGTCATTGTCGGGACGCTGCTTGCGTTCGCGTTCGTCAATGGCGGTAATATCTTCAAGCCGGGCGTAGCGGACCCGGTTGCGGTACTTGAGGAAACGGAGCAGCTCCGGAAGGTCATCCGGGGTGGCGATCAGCCCCGGCATATCGACCGCCGAACCGTCAATAGCGACCCGCCCCTCGAAACGCTCGAGAATTGCTTTCTGCGTGGCATCGCTCCCCTGAGGAAACTCAACCTTCGGCTGTGGCGGTGTCCAGATCGACGCCGAACGGGACCCGAAAAAATCGGGGTGCCGGGCCGAGCTGCCGCGTACCGGGGAATTGCCATACCCGGGACCGCGGGTATCACGACTCTTGCTGACGCCGTCAACAAGCACCGGCCCGGTCGTCCCCTCACTGCCGCCGGAGAGGCCGAGAACCTTGCGCGACGGTTGTTCCTCATTGGCAATCTTTTCCTGAAGCAGCATCAGGCCCTGCAGGAGAGCCTCCGGCCGCGGCGGACAGCCGGGGATATAAACATCAACCGGCAGGATCTGGTTCACCCCCTGAATGACCGAATAGACATCATACATGCCGCCGGAGTTGGCACAACTCCCCATCGAAATGACCCATTTCGGGTTCGCCATCTGCTCATAAACACGCAGGATCGAAGCCCCCATTTTCTTGAACGGCGTTCCTGAGACAATCATCAGGTCGGCTTCACGCGGCGTCGAGCGCAACACCTCGGCACCGAACCGGGCGAGGTCGAAACGGGGTGTCATACTGGTCATCATTTCGACAAAACAGCACGAAAGGCCGAAAAACATCGGCCAGAGCGAATTCTTGCGACCCCAGTTGATGACATCGTCAAGCCGGGTCAGGATAACATTCGGTGGAAGTTCCTGGTTCATCGCCTGCCCTCCGATTCCGGCTTCACCCGGCGCGGCTGTGGTCCCCAATCAAGGCCGCCGGATTTCCAGAGCCAGACCAGACCGAGGAAAAGAATCACGATGAAAAAAGTAATTTGCAGGTATCCGGCCCAGCCGAGAAGATCATAAGCGACAGCCCACGAGACGACAAAAACCATCTCGACATCGAAGATGATAAAGAAAATGGCAACCAGATAAAAAGGGACCGGTTCGCCGAGGTGGGCCTGCCCGGTCGGTGCGACCCCCGATTCGTAAGGTTCATTTTTAACAGCACTACGGGTTTTATGCCCGAGGAACCAGGCAACAAACATCAGGAAGCCGACCAGGCCGACGGCAATCAAGGTATAAAGGCCGAAGGTCAGCAGGGATGTTAAGGGGGGCGGTCCGGCACCGCTGATCGATGCGGCCGCTTCTGTCACGGCATTCAGTTTTGACATCTCGATGCAGATATCCGGATGGAACCGATCTAGAGTTTCACAACAAAGTAAATTTCAGAGATGATATCACCTACGATTGGGCCTGTCTACGCAACAGGCCCGAATTGATCGAATTATTTACCATCCATAATCGCCTGCCGCGCCAGTTCGTCGCATCGCTCGTTTTCCGGGTGGCCGGTATGGCCGCGCACCCAGACCCATTCCACATCATGCTTCTGTCCGAGGGCATGCAACCGCTCCCAGAGGTCCCGATTGGCAACCGGCTTTTTACCCGCGGTCTTCCAGCCGCGCCTGATCCAGCCTTCGAGCCATTCAGTCATCCCCTTCTTGACATATTCGGAGTCAGTTGTCACACGAACCTTGCAGGGCCGGTTCAACGCCTCGAGGCCGACAATCGCTCCAAGCAGCTCCATGCGATTATTGGTCGTCTCCGGATCGTAGCCGGACAGTTCTTTTTCGCTCGAGCCATACCGCAGAATCGTTCCATACCCGCCCGGCCCCGGATTTCCGGAGCAAGCACCATCACTGAAAATTTCTACCATTGAAAACAACTCCTGACGCACTTAATTAATCACCGTCAAACCGTAGCATATTCCGGCAACAATGGAAACGGGCCCGGGAAGCATGTATGGTCAGACCATTAAAAGGTCAGCATTGGCCCGGTAAAACAAAATTCTGTTTCTTTTCTGCTTATTTTTTTTACATTTCCGCCCCGGCAAACAGAAAACAGGGTTCTATTTTCAAGTTACTGAAATAACTGGTTTTTTGCGAAAAATTAACAAACTATCATATTTCTCAAAAAATCGTTTGCAAAACACTATTATAAAAAAATACCTTGAATTTCAGCAACTTAGGGCGTAAAAACGACATCAAACGTTAGCAGGACGAAAGTCCGGAAAGGAGATCGGGACATGATAACCAGCTTTTTAGGAACCCTGGCATTTTATGGTCTTATTCTTCTTGCGGGGCACACCGCCGGTTTTTTTGGTCGGATGATGCGCCACTAATCAC
>PKUH01000057.1 GCA_002869615.1 Desulfuromonas sp.
ACAAAAAAGCCCCCTGCAAGGGAGCGGTTTCTTTGGTTCGTTTCTTTATCGCTCAATAAAGAAATGAACCCGGCTGCCGGGCCGGGACCCGGCGGTTCTCATGACTTCTGTCTTCTGCCTTCAGGTCAGGGGACACTACCCTCAACTTCGGGCAGTGTCCCTATCCAAAAGTGTTCCTCTGAATGGCGATGTGCCCGGCCGCAACCGCACACATATTCCTCGCCACTGAACAAACCTAAAACGGCGGAAATGTCGAAAAAATGAATGCCAGCGTCAGCGTCCCGACAATACACAACGCCAGGTAAAGAAAAAGCACCCTCTTCTTAAACATCGAGATGAAGATCGCCATGACCGGAAGGGCGGTGACCGGGCCGCCGACCAGCATGGCGATGCCCGGCCCCTTGGCCAGAGGAATCAGTTGCCCCGGATCCGGCAGATAGAAGCCGAAAAGGATCGAGGCAGCCGTAACTTGCGGCAAGTGCAACGGCACCGTTGCAAACATGATGATCGCTGTTTCAACCATGCCTCCGGTTTTGAGCAGCGTCGTCAGCTGATTGATATCCCAGTACTTTACAATCAGGAAATGCGCCACAACCTCAACCACCAGACCGATCAGGACAAACTTTCCGATCTTGAGTGAACCTTCCCAGAACCGGGCCAGGAAGACAAGGAACTTATTATGGGTGCAACGATTGACCCGATGCGACAACTGCTTTCCGCATTCGCAACGCAACTCTTCCACCGGGTAATCCGGATCGTGGAAATCACCTTTTGGCAATTTCTTCCGGAAAATATTCTCTTCGTCAAAACCGTAGCGTCGCAGAAACAGGGTCACCGCCCCGCCAAAAAGGCCGAGAGAAACAGCACAGACGACAACCAGAGTCGCCCAGGAAGCACCGAGCATTCCCGAAAGCATCGAGTAAGAGGCCGGACTCATCAATGGCGAGGTTATCAGCAGGGCCATGGCCGGTGCGAGCGGAAGTCCGGCCAGCAGTAGCGAGATGACCAGCGGCAGGGTTGCACAGGCGCAGAGCGGGCTGGCGACCCCGAGTACCGTTGCCGCGACAATTGAAAAAGAGCCGAAACGGGTCAGGGCATGGCGAATCTTGACGTGCCATTTGAAGGTACGAATGATCGCTTCAAACAGCACACCCACCACCAGATAAGGCAGAATGTAGAGAGCCTCGTCTCCAATTTTCGTGAGCAGTTCAAGCGAAGTGGCACCAAAGCCTTCCATAGGGCAACCCTTTACAATTAATACGTTAACTTTTTGTCAGCCCGTGAGTCGGCCTGACAGCTTCCCGCCCTTTGGGACCGGAAAAGAGCGCTGTTTCCAGACATCGCAGTTATTCTTCCGGTAACTGAGCAAAAGCCGTTCCACTTTCAGGAAATGCTCTCTTACCGCAGGAGTATTATCAGTGCAAGCTTTTTTCTCAGCGGATGGTATAATTCGACTTGATGGAGATCGCTTATGCCAAAGACAATAAAAGATCGTGTCATTGAACATTTCGGAAAAGCAGCTGACGGTTATATTCTCGACAAGGGATTTGCCTCCGGCCCTGACCTCGAAGAAGCCGTTCGTCTACTGAAACCGACCCAGGAAGACATCGTGCTCGATGTCGCGACCGGCGGCGGCCACACTGCCCTGTTCTTTTCACCGCTGGTTCGGAATGTCGTTGCCTCTGACCTGACCATGCAGATGTTGAAAAAGGCGCAGGAACATATCAGCGAGGAAGGTGGAGTTGAGAACGTGACCTTCCGGGAGGCGGACGCCGAGGACCTGCCCTTCCCGTCCGGTTCATTTACGATCCTGACCTGCCGCATCGCACCACACCATTTCCCCGATGTGCCCCGTTCATTGCAGGAGTTTCATCGGGTTCTGCGGCGCCGGGTCGGCCGGATGGTCATTATCGACACCCTGCTGCCGGAAGATCCGGAGATCGCCGAATTCTACCAGAACATGGAAAAGATGCGTGACCCGACCCATATCCGGGCGTTCACCGAAAAGGAGTGGCGCCAGATGATCGAATCAGCTGGATTTGAGGTGCAAAAAACCGTTATCTTCAAAAAAACTCATGATTTCAAATCATGGGCCAGACGGGCCGGACTCCAGGGGAAGCATTTCGACCAGCTCAATCAGTATTTTATCGACGCACCGGAAAAGGTTCAGAATTACTTCAAGATCGAAACCTTCGCCGGTGATGTTGAATCCTATACCGACAAAAAGCTTCTTATCTATGCAACCAGGATCGATACCCGCCGCGACACCTGACTCAAGATAAAATTTTGGCAAAAAAAAACGGGGTGCCATTGGCACCCCGTTCTCTATTGTTTTGCAGATATCTTACTTGATACCGGCAGCATCTTCCAGCATCGCGGTGGTCAGCGACTTCGGACGCTCGATGCCATAACCGAGGGCACGGTCCCAAGTGATATTGGCGAGGCAGCCGAGAGCACGACCGATACCGAACAGTACGGTGTAGAACTCGTACTGGGTCACACCGTAGTACCACTGGATGACACCGGACTGGGCGTCAACATTCGGCCACGGGTTCTTCGCTTTACCATGCTCGGTCAGAACGCCCGGAGCAACTTCGAAGATCATCCGGACCAGCTGGAACAGCGGGTAGTCCTTGAGACCTTCGGTCTTCATGCAGAACTCACGCTGCGAGGTGTAACGCGGGTCGGTCTTACGCAGAACGGCGTGACCGTAACCCGGGATAACCTGGCCGCTGTTGAGAGTGTCCCACAGAGCTTCCTTGAGCTTCTCTTCGGTCGGGACTTCGCCACCGAGCTGATCCATGAAGTTCTGGGTCCAGCGGAGAACTTCCTCGTTTGCCAGGCCGTGCAGCGGACCGGCGAGACCGTTAAGGCCGGCGCTGTATGCATAATAGGCGTCAGACAGGGCCGAAGCAACCAGATGCGTGGTGTGGGCCGAAACGTTACCCGACTCGTGGTCGGAATGGAGGATGAAGTACATCCGGGAAACATCCTTGTAATCATCGCTCTGGCCGATCATGTGGGCAAAGTTACCGCCCATGTCAAGGCTCGGGTCGGCAGCGATCTGATCACCATCACGATATTTCATGTTGTAGATGTAAGCACCGATCGGGCCGAGTTTGGCCATCATGTTGGTGCAATCTTCCAGCATATCTTCCCAGCAGGTCATCTTGTTGAACTTGCCGTCACGATAGTTCTGGGCAAAGACCGAATCACGCTGCATAGCCAGAACGGCAGAGGAGAACATTGCCATCGGGTGTGCATCTTTCGGCAGAGCATTGAGAACGTCAATGACATACTGCGGAATTTCAGAACGCTTCTTCCAGTCTTCAACAACCTCCAGGGTCTGCTCCATGGTCGGAACGTCGCCGGTCAGCAGCATGTACCAGAAGCCCTCTACATAGGGATACTCACTCCCCGGAACTTTCGGCAGGGCTTCGAACGTCTCGGGAATGGTCTTGCCACGGAAGCGGATACCTTCCATCGGATCAAGATAGGAAATGTCGGTGACGAGACATTTGACGCCACGGGCACCACCGATAGCCTGACCAATCGTAACGTCACCAAGCTTGACGTCAGCAAATTCCTTAACCAGTTTGGTTGTCCGCGGACGATGCTCATCAATTTTCTTGCGCAGAGTTTCCTTTAAAGTCGACATACATTCTCTCCTTTAGCATTAAGTGGCGGCAGGCAGCACCGCCCAAAGTGAAAAAACAGGCCGTCAAACGACAGAAATAAAATGCCGTCCCCGGCAAAAAGAACAAAAAAAACGACCAAAAAGCTATATTTTACAGAAATTTAGGAAGGCCCGCAGGCATATTAATCAACCCTAATTAACCTTGTATGGTCACAATTTCCAAATATTGTTCTAGCAAGTCGACTGAACATTGTAAAGCGCATTTTGTATACAGTATCCAGTTAGGATGCTCCGGCAAAGTTCCTGATGCGTATCCGCTCTTTTCTCTCTAGGCAAACTCCGGAGCCCGTGCTAAAATGCCCAAAATTTGTGCAGACAAGGCTTATGTTTATAGGTCCACTCGAACTAAAAAACCGTGTCATCCTCGCACCAATGGCCGGGATCACTGATCTACCCTACCGGCTTTTGATGAAGCAGTTCGGAGCCGGACTTGTTTTCAGTGAAATGGTCAGTGCCAAGGGGTTGACTTATGCGGGAAAAAGAACCAGTGAACTCCTGCAGAGCCGGCCGGAGGAGCGACCACTCGGCATCCAGCTGTTCGGCAGCGAACCGGAAACGCTGGCGACCGCCGCCAGACTGGCAGAACCATACGGCGACCTTCTCGATATCAATATGGGTTGCCCGGTCAACAAGGTTGTCAAGGACGGTTCCGGCAGCGCCCTGATGAAGAGTCCGGCGATAATTGCCCGGATGATCGCGTCAGTCAGAGCGACAACCGACTTGCCGCTGACGGTCAAAATCCGGTCGGGATGGGACCATCACAGCAGAAATTTTCTCGAGGTCGGTCGAATCGCCGAAAATGAAGGAGCCGATGCGATAACGCTCCACCCGCGACCGCGCAGCCAGGGGTTCGGTGGCGAAGCCGCCTGGGAGGAAATTGGCGAGCTCAAAAAGGTTCTGTCGATCCCGGTCATCGGCAGCGGCGATATTTTCACTCCCGGTGATGCCGACCGGATGATTAAACAGACCGGATGCGACGCGGTCATGATCGGCCGCGGCGGTTACGGCAATCCATGGCTCGTTCGTGACAGTATCGCCCACATCGCCGGAACAGAGCCCCCTGCACCACCGGATCCGGATGAGCGCCTGGAAGTCGCCCGCAGGCACCACGATTTGCACATCGAGATTTACGGAGAGAAAAAAGCACTTCTCGAGATGCGCAAACATCTCTGCTGGTACGCACGCGGTCTGCCTGGTGCTGCAGCCTTTCGCGCGGCAATCAACAAGGCCGAATCGATTGACCGACAAAAAACATTGGTTGAGGAGTTTTTTACCGATAATGAGCCCCGACAGTAAGCAGACAGAACAACAGATATATTCACGGGTTCTCGACAACCTCGATCGTGCCGTCATAGCGATCGACCAGCAGGGGCACATCATTCTGTTCAATCCAACGGCCCAGTCCTACACCGGACTCTCCGAGAAACAGAGTCTCGGGCGCAATTTCGAAAATCTCTTTGCCGGGCAGGACAGCATCATCGCACTGGTTCGTCAGACCCTTGCCGAAGGGCGCTCAATATCGGATGACGAAAACATCTACCTCAGCCGGGCCTCCTCTCCCGATATCCCGATCAGCGTTACCGTCTCGCCGATTTTCGGTAGTAGCAGCGATCAGGAGGGAGCCGTTATGATTATCCGTGATCTCAGCCGGGTCCGCGAACTGGAAGAGGCGCTGCGGCATGCTGATCGGCTGTCGATGCTCGGCACCCTCGCTGCCGGTCTGGCTCACGAAATCAAGAATCCGCTCGGCGGTATTCGCGGTGCCGCTCAACTGCTGGAGATGGAACTTGATGAGGATTCTTCACTGGGCGAATACACAACGGTCATGATCAAGGAGGTCGAGCGGGTCAATGGTATTATCGAGGAGTTGATGGATCTCTCCCATCCCCGGCCACCGGCAATGAGCAACGTCAATCTGGCCCAGATGATTGATGATATCGTTCTCCTGCAGCAGGAAGCGCACCGCGAACAAAACATCCGTTTCACCCTTGAACTCGACCCTAGCATCCCACCGATCCGCGGTGACGAAGCGCTGTTGACCCGGCTCTTTCTGAACCTGATCAAGAACGCAGCCGAAGCGGTCCCGCACGATGGCCACATAAAGATCAGCTGCAAAATTGCATCGGATTATCATGTCCACAATCCCGGCCGAAAACCGGTCCCGTGGATTGTTGTGAAAATTACCGATAACGGCCCCGGCATCTCGGCGACCGACCGGGAAAGGATCTTTACACCGTTCTACACGACCAAGCAGAACGGAAGCGGACTCGGCCTGGCGACCTGCCAGAAAATTGTCGGGAGTCACCAGGGTTTTATCAGTGTCAAAAGCAAGCCGAACGAAGGGACAACCTTTCGGGTTTCGCTTCCGTTTATTCGGCAAAGTTCATAATAACCGGTTTTCTGTGGAACTAATAAAGTAGAGAGCAGAGGATTTAACCTATGTCGATACACCGAATTCTTGTCGCAGATGATGAAGAAAGTATTCGTTGGGTTCTGTCAAAAACCCTGAACAAAAAGGGGTTCCAGGTCGACCTGGCTGAATCAGGGGATGAAGCGCAGAAGCTGTTCAAGCAGAATGATTATGACCTGGCGATTCTCGACATCAAAATGCCGGGCGTGACCGGCCTCGAACTGCTCCGCAGATTTCGGGAGAGCAGACCTGACACGATGGTCGTCATCATGACCGCGGAATCATCGATGGAAAACGCGGTTGAAGCGATGAAATCCGGTGCCTACGACTACATTACCAAGCCTTTCGACCTGAATGCCATCGATGCGGTTGTTTTGAAGGCACAAAAGGCTTCCGATGTCAGCGAAGAGGTCCATCGCCTCAAGTCGGAGCTTCAGGGTCAGTACCAGCTCGATCGCAGCATTATCGGCAACAGCCAGGATATGCAGAATGTCTACAAGATTGTCGGCAAAACTGCACCCTCCGACATTACCGTTCTGATTACGGGTGAGTCGGGAACCGGCAAGGAACTGGTCGCCCGGGCTATCCATTACAATAGCCCGCGTCTCGGCAAACCCTTTATCGCTCTGAACTGTGCAGCAATACCGCGCGAACTTCTCGAAAGCGAGCTCTTTGGACACGAAAAAGGTGCATTTACCGATGCCAAGGAACGGCGTGCCGGAAAATTCGAGCAGGCGCACGGCGGCACCCTGTTCCTTGACGAAATCGGCGACATGCCGCTTGAGCTGCAGGCCAAGCTTTTGCGCGTACTGCAGGAGAAGGAAATTACCCGAACCGGCGGCAACTCGACCCTGTCGGTCGATGTCAGGATTATTGCCGCAACCAACCAGGATCTTGAAGAGAAGGTTCGGAGCAAAGCCTTTCGGGAAGATCTCTATTATCGGCTCAATGTCGTACCGATCCCCCTGCCACCGCTCCGGGATCGCAAGGACGACATCCCGCTTCTGATCGATTTCTTTATCGGTCACGCCAACGAAGAGCTCGACACCGACATCAGCGGCTGCACCGAAGAAGCGCTTAACCTCCTGGTCAGTTACGACTGGCCCGGCAATATCCGGCAACTGGAAAATGCTATCCGCCGGGCGGTGCTGCTCTCATCGGACAGCGCCCTGACCCCGGAGGACTTCCCCGACATGACCGGCGATGTTTCCGGCCGCGAAAGTGACTCCTCCCTTGAGAACCTGATCGCCGGCAAGCTTCACAGCTCGCTCGCCCAGATGGATGTCAACGAACTTGATGATCTCTACGAAATGGTTCTCTACCAGATGGAACGACCGCTGATCCGGATCATTCTCGAGAAAACCCGTGGCAATCAGGTCAGAACAGCCGAAATCCTCGGTATCAACCGCAACACCTTGCGCAAGAAAATCCAGACGCTCGGAATCGACATCAGAAAAAGCTGACAAGGTAAGTCGATGGGTCTGCTCCAGAAATATTTATCAACGGCTCCGTTGAACAAAAAGCTGACGACCATCATCATGGCAATCAGCCTGATCGTTCTCCTTCTTGCCTCCGGCACGTTTATCATGTCAGAGCTTTTGACCTATCAACAGAATACTGTCAACCGCTACCTTTCCGTGACCGGAGTAATCGGCTCCAATCTTGAATCTGCGATCCTCCTTAAGCGAAAGTTTGTGATTGTCGAGACACTCTCTTCGCTGCAACAGGAACCGGAAGTCAACGCCGCATATGTCTTCTCGGAAAATGCCACCCCGCTCGGCCACTACCTGAACAACAAGCCTTACGGGTATCAAAAAAACCATATTATCTCTCTCAACCGGGGCGAAGTTGCAGAAGTAATCGAAACGGGCCGCCCCCTGCACAGATTCAGTCAAGACCATTTCCTGCTGATCGCACCGGTCTTCGGCCACAACAACCCGGTTGGCGCGATTGCACTCCAGGCAAACCTCGGCCAGCTCTATAATTTCGTTTACCAGTTCGTGGCCGCCACCTTTGTCGTTTTCATCCTGCTGGCAATACTTGCATTCATCCTCTCGTCACGGCTGCAGATGATCATATCAAGACCGATCAGGGAGCTGGCCGAAACCATCGAGAAGGTCTCTTCAGAAAAGGACTTCACAATCCGCGCCGAAAAACGGACGCAAGATGAAATCGGCGAGCTCATCGACGGCTTCAACCTGATGTTGAACCAGATTGAAAGCCGTGACAAGCAACTTGAAGAGCACAGAAACAACCTTGAAACACTTGTTAAACAGAGAACCCGTGAGCTGCAGAATACTAATACCGAACTTCAAGAGGTGATAAGGGAACTGAAACGGGCAAAAAGCGATGCAGAACAGGCGAATCAGGCCAAATCGCAGTTCCTGGCAAAAATGAGTCACGAAATCAGGACCCCGATGATCGGGATCATGGGAATGGCGGAGCAACTGACAACCTCTTCGCTGGCGGAAGATGAAATGCGCCTCGCCATGACCGTGCATCGTTCGGGAGAGACCCTGCTCAGTATTCTTGATGATGTGCTTGATTTTTCAAAAATTGAAGCCGGCAAACTTGAGCTTGAGGAGATCCCGTTCTCAATGCAGGACCTGTGCGATGATGTGATTGCAATTTTTACCGAACAGGCGCTGGAAAAGGGGATTAAACTGTCATGTCTGGTCGATCCGCAGTGCAACGCTTTCTTTATGGGAGATCCGATAAGAATCAAACAGATCCTGCTCAACCTGGTCGGCAATGCGGTCAAGTTCACCAACGAAGGAGAAGTCGTGCTCACCGCAGGGTACGGTGGCGGTGATTCGAATCGGGCAATCTGGCTGGCAGTGAACGACACCGGCATCGGAATTCCGGAGAAAGCGCAGCAAGACATTTTCACCTCATTTTCGCAGGCCGACAACTCGATGACCCGCAAGTATGGAGGGTCGGGACTCGGGCTCGCCATCGTTCGGCAACTGACTCACCTGATGGGCGGCAGCTGCGGCCTCCAGAGCTCCCCCGGGAAAGGGTCCACATTCTGGATCATTCTCGATCTGCCGATTGTCGAGCAAGAGAATCGGAGCAACAGGTCCGCCGCAACCCTCTCACAGACACCTGCTGCCCTCAATGCCGCCGATTCTGCCGGCAGCATCCTCCTTGTCGAAGATAATCCGACAACCCAGCAACTGCTGCAGCTGATTCTCAAAAAGACCGGCTTTCACCTTGACATCGCCGGCAACGGCAGTGAAGCGATTGAGTCGATAAAGGAAAACCAATACGACCTGATTTTAATGGACTGCTAAATGCCCGAGATGGACGGTTTCGAAGCAACACGGGCCTTGCGCAACAGCAACTGCCAGACACCGGTCATTGCCCTGACCGCCCATGTCCGCAAGGAAGACATGAACCGTTGCCTCGAAGCTGGCATGAATGACTGTCTCAGCAAACCATTCCGGCAACAACAGCTGCTTGAGATGATGGGCAAGTGGTTGCCGCAGCAGATCGAAAGCAACCATGACGGGTAATGGCAAAGCGATCGCTTTTATCAGCCTCGGACTGACGGCGGCCACCCTGGGCTTCCTCTCTTTTTCCGGCATTCTGACACCCCATCCGACGCTGAGCGGCGACCGCCGAATCAACCTGACGAACCCGGTCATAGCCTCCCCGGGAGAAAAGATTCAGTTGACCCTTAATGGCAATACCATTGCGGACCTGACATCGGCAGCTATCAGCGTTGACATCGGTAATCGCGACGCAATATCAGCCGTATTGAAACTCCCGGGAAACCTGCAAGCTGTTTTGATCGATCACGAGAGAAGCCTTGCCTATCTGGCCAACAGCTTCACCGGACTGCAGATTATCGACATCAGCGAGCCGAACAGATTGAACCTGATTGGCGCTATTGAAGTTCGAGGTCGTGTCTGGGATATTGTCAGGCGCGGGACAACTCTCTATCTCGCGGCAGCGCAAGGCGGACTTCAGGTGATCGACATCAGCAACCCTGCGGCTCCGGCCCATGTCGCGGAGCTGACAATCCCTGACGTTTCTTTTTTAAAGATTGCACTCCACAAGAACACACTTTATGCCAGCACTGGGTGGAAAGGACTGCAGCTGGTTGACATAACCTCCCCCTCGGCCCCCCGACATCTTGGCACCTTGCATCAGAACGACGGGGTGTGGGGCGTTTCAGTCGGCGCAACAGACCTCTATCTCTCCGCTGGCAAGGACACCATTGAAGTATTGAACCTGTCCGATCCGGAGCGACCGATACCGACCGGCCAACTCACCATCCCCGGGCGCTGTTGGGAAATGCGTGCAGCCGGCGGCTACCTGTACCTTCCGACCCGCAAAGCCGGTCTGATCATAGCCGACGTTTCCGACCGGCGAAATCCGCTTGAAATAGCCAGGATCGATCAAGGGGTTGACGTAGAGACAATCAGCATCAGGGGGGGAAAGGCTTACCTGACAAACCGGCGCGGCGAGTTTTATATTTACGATCTGTCTAATCCGGCCGAGCCAAAACAACTCAAACGAGCCGATCTCCCGTTCAACGTACGCAACATTGACATTGCCAAAAACTCGATCTATGTCGCCGCCGGCGTGGAAGGGCTGATAAAGCTCGACCTGACAGCTCTCCCGGAGAAGCCCTTGGTTGCCAGTCTCCGCCTGTCCAGCGACCTGAAACAGGTTATTGAGGACAGCGAATATTTTTACCTGGCAACGAAAGAGCACGGTCTATTCATTGCCCGCAAGGATGACCGGGGGGCCCTGCCAACCATTATTTCTTCACTGCCGGGGCCCAATCGGTTCAGGGCTATGGTCAAATCCGGAGATTATCTTTACCTCATCTCTTCCATCGAAGGCCTGACTGTAGTTGATATCTCCGACCGAAAGCATCCGGTCAATGTCAGCAGTCTGAATGACCCCAAAGACCTCCAGGACCTGACTTTCCGGGATCAGCACCTTTACATTGCCTCAGGAACAGGCAAGCTCCTGGCTGTCAATATCGCTGACCCGGTTGATCCCGTTATCGTGGGCCACTTGAAAGTGCCGGAGCCTTGGCGAATTGCGTTAGCGGGGAACCGGGTCTATGTCTCTTCTTCGAAGAGTGGTCTGCATGTCATCGATATTTCAACTCCGTCTGCGCCAGTCGAAATCAGTCGATGTCCGCTCCCCTGGCCGCTGCAGGAACTTGCCAGAAGCCATCGGCTTGTCGTGAGCGGTGAAACAGCTTACCTGGCTGCCGGAGAGGCAAAACTTATCCTGTTCAACATAGCCGATGAAAACAACCCGGTCATCGAGAACATTATCGAAGTTGATGATGAGGTGATCAGTGTTTCAGTAAAGGAAGAGAATATCTACGCCACTTCGCGTCTCGGCAAACTGACCTGGCTGCAGCGGGAGAAAAATGGCGTCATCAAGTACCGCGCCAGGATCGACACCCTTGGAACAACCCACGACCTGATCGACCGGCAAGATTTTTTTCTTCTGGCGAATGGTGTGAAGGGTTTGACCTTGCTACCCAAACCGCATCTGATCAATCTCGCCGATGGCAGCATTGTTGATAAGAGATCAAGGATCTCTTCGCAGATAACGCTCCAAATACCGCCATTAAAACAAGTGGGGACCTATAATCTGGATTTGTATTCCGGGAATCAGTTGCAGGAGTTCGTCGGCGCAGTCAAGATCACCGACAATTAAGGGAAGTTGAAGGTTCAGAAGCGGTATTCGGCTCCGAGCCAGAACTGACGGCCGAGTTCGAATTCGTCAGATTCTGGACCGAGATAGACTTTTCGGTTAAGCACATTCAGAATATCCAGACTAAGCGTCAGGGTCTGCCCTGAAGTATATTCCGGTAGCCATTCTATCTTCCAGTCAAACAGGGTTGAACTGGGGCGGGAAAACTCAGTATACACATCATGATTGACACCATTGACATTAATGGTGTTACCGCTATCGTTAATCCCCTTGTAACCGCTGCGGTATGTTGTCACATTGGTAAATATAATCCCGTACGGGAGTTTTGCAGAATAAATCAGGTTGGCATCCCATGGGCGATTAAAGTCTTCGCGGGGTAATTCATCCGGCCAGAGCAGTTCACCTTTAAACCAGACCCGTTCATCCGGATCAAAATCGTCAAGCTCGAAATTGTCTTCGTAGCTGCCGTTTGAAGTCGTTGTCTCCGAATAGGTTGCATTAATTGTAACTGACTGACTGACCCACTGCCGCTCCCACGACAGGCGAATGCTCTCATAATGACTTTCTCCGTCATTGTTCAGGCGGTTAAACAGAGTTGCATTAAAATCAGTAAAATCAAACGGATCCTTTTCCCTGGCAAACTCATTATCTCCATCGCGCTTGACGTAACGCAACTCAAGTCTGCCGCCCCATAAACTCTGGTTCATTCCGAGAACCAATTCATCACTGAAAGGCGTCTTGAGGTTGGAATATGAATATTCACTTGGCCAGGTCTGAGCACTATCCGTCCACTCGGAGTCATTATCGACAACCGAAGTACGCTCTTGAACCAACGGAATGATCGACTCCCGCAATTTATAGGTCAGGAGATTCTGACTATAGTAACGATTCCAGCCGCCTACAAACTCAGTCCGGCCATTTCCAAACAGGTCGTATTTCGCTGCCAACCTTGGGGCGAAATTAGTATTCCCCATGAAGTCGTCATAGGAAACTCGAAATCCAGGCCGAAATTCGAAGTGGTGGAAATCGATCGTGTCATCGAAGTAAATTGCCATTTGTAAAATATTGGCATCGACATCAACAGCCTGATAAACATTCCGTTTCTCGAAGTATTGTTCTGAGTTGACGGTGTCATCACACGCAAAACTATCAGCACCACAGGAGAAACCTGTTGGATCAAAATCCACCGGGGCGACTTGGGCGCCTTTATAAGCGTAACTGGTATTGGGACGTGTAAAACTCGCTGCGGTCATGCTGAGTTGCAGCCCAGCATTAAGTTGGTGTGAAGTCTCTCCAACAACAACGACCTCAGAGAGCCAGTCAGCAGAAGATTCAAATGATTTCTGCTCTTTATCAACACTGCCGTAACCACCCTCTCGACTCGGGAATGTCGGACTGATCAGACTGCCCCAATCCTTGCTGGCTGTCTGATCCCAGTTGCGGTGATATAGAGGCGCTTTACGAGAGTTTTCACTGAACTTCAGCGCTGAATTAATAAGCAAATGACCGTCTCCACCCTTCTGCTCATACTCGACACTGACCTGTGATCCGCCACCGTTGATTGTAAAGAAGCTGTCCTTGGTCCTTTCGATAAAATATTCACCTTCGTAGGGATTATGCAGTCCCTGGATGGTTAATTTAGCTCGGCCGGGGAATGTTTTGACATACTTGAGAAGAAAATTTTCCGAACGTCTCTTCTGCTCTTCGGTTTGGCCAAAGTGATATAAAGGGATCTTTGAAGACAACACGGAATATGACAGAAGGAAACCATTCGATTCGTTGACAGGAATGCTCACACCGAAACCGGCATCCTGTTTTTGAAACCGAGGTTGCCGCGATTCGTTGTAGGAAGATTCAAAAGTGGTCTGCTCTGCCGGATCGATATGAAATGAGGTCCAACTATCGCGAGTCGTCCGATAAAAAACAGATCCTGCAAAATCAGGTTCCGGGTCAATTGTATCGATAGCCACAACTCCTCCGGAAAAATCACCAAACCGGGCGGGAATATTGTTGTCATAAACTTCAATTTTTTCAATCAAACCGGTATTGAGAAATATTTCCTGCGGGTGACCAGGAACATCAGTTGTACTATTGGGAGGATTATTCGAACCGGGATCGAGAAGACTGTTATTAGTGATCCCGTCGATCTGGAAATTATTATCGTAGGGACGGCCACCGGAAATAGAGATCAGTGGTGGAATAATTTCCCCGCCTTGAAGAGAACTGTTGGCCTCATCGGAAATCTGAACACCTGGAGTCAACTTAATCAGATCTTCCGGATTGGCATTGGCGGTCGGGGTCGAATTGATCTGGTCAGAACTAATGACTGTTTTGCCGGTTGTGCTACTCTCGACTGTCCCGACGACAACAACCGGTTCCATATTTGGAACGTCAACAGATGATTCGACAGCATCCGCCGGCGTACTGAAACTCCAGAGCGCGACAAATAAAATAGTAAGAAAACCGGATATCAAGCTTTTATAAATCTGATGTTGAGCCAAGAAGAGTCCATTCTTACAGCAATAATAACTTTGCAAGCAAAGTAATAGAGTAAAATTAGCAATCTTTACGCCAATAAAAAAATTAGATTTAACTTGTCGGATCTGAACTCAAACCTGAACCGTGTAGACTCATGACTTGACCGATCGTCCCAGATCATTTTAAATGGTACATCCCTGGCATCTAGTAATGATAACCATGACCAACCGGCCCTTTATAATATTTACAGCTATGTCGATCACAGCGCATGCCGCCCTGTTCGGCTTATGGCCGAGTACCGACCATAAGCCGGAAGCGTCTCAAAAAAGCGATATCGAAATCGGTCTGGTTATGCTTCCGAAAATTGAAAAGATCCACACAAGCAGCCATCAACAGATGCCGCAACAACCTTTAAGCAAAACTGTGAGCATGCAATCGAAACCGGTTGAAGCGCCACCAGCTCCGCCGGTGCAAATGCCTGAACCTGCGACAGAAAAACATGACGACAACACTTCGACGAAACCGGAGAACAGTGAATCGGTGGAGAGCGCCAGCCCCTCCGACGCAAAAGGACCCATTGTCTCTATTGCTGCCGCCCCGCTATATTCTAGAAACAGGGCACCGGTTTATCCGGCTGATGCGTTGCGGCACGGCTGGGAGGGAGAAGTCTGGCTGGTTGTTTCGGTCAGTCGAAGCGGAACAGTCAGCGGGGTTGAAATCGACAAGAGCTCCGGCTACCCGGTTCTCGACGAAACGGCAATCGAAACGGTTCAGGACTGGCACTTCACTCCGGCCCGGTTCGGATCGGAACCGGTTGTCGGTACGGTTCGCATTCCGATCCGTTTCCGCATCAAGCGGACCTGATCACCGGTACAGTCATTGCTGCTTGCTCTGAATAACTTCTTTACACGGAGCTAGATATGGTTGAATGGCGAAAGTTGAGATGCTGTCTAGGCATTTTCACGCTATTGCTTTTGCTGATTGGATGCACAACAGGAAGACCTGAAACAGGGTCAAAAAAAGCAGGAGCGGAAACCGGCGAAGAAATTGTTGCCATCTCTCAACGTCTGCTCGGCTCCCCTTATCGCTATGGCGGCACGACCCCGGCCGGCTTTGACTGCAGTGGCCTGGTGCATTATGTCTATCGCCAGGTCGGAATCAACGTGCCCCGCTCCTCCCGCCGGCTCTACCAGAAAGCCCGGAAGGTCAGCCTGAAAAATCTGCAGCCGGGCGACCTTCTCTTCTTCAAAGTTTCCCGGAACAAGGTCTCCCATGTCGCCATCTACTCGGGCAAGGGCCGATTCATTCACGCCCCCTCATCGGGAAAACAGGTGAGCGCTGGACGCCTTGACAATCCCTACTGGGATAAGAGATTGATTGGAGCCGGGCGGTTCCACTGAAAATAATTTGAGTTGGCAGCAAAAAACCTGAATAGTGCATAATGGAAGAGCCTGAGGTTCACTTCCGAGCTTCATTCCTGCAGGGAAAATCGGGCGATTCAGTCCATGCCAGCATCGCTGAACGTCGTTCCGGAATACTGATCACCGGCATGCGGCTTTTGCGCACCGGATCACGGCCGAGAGAGACCCATCCCGATTGACGTTTGAAGCGGGCAATCAGGTTCAGGTCGATCAGTCGATTGAGAACCGTTTCCGGAACTTCACCCCTCACACCATCTTTGAACTCAACCTGAACTCCCATACCGAACCTCCTTTCACTACCCTGAATATAAGTAAATTCTAACACTTTCTTATCTCTTGACAAGATCACCCCGAATGAATGACTCTTGCCAGGATAGCAATCAAGGCTCTTTACAATGACCCGCAAACCTGACATCCATATTATCGTTGCCATGACCAGCGACCTGCTGATCGGTAACGCGGGAAAACTTCCGTGGACCCTGCCGGAAGATCTTCACCTGTTCAAAAAAAAGACTATCGGCAATACCGTGATTATGGGACGTAAAACCTATACCGGCATCGGAAAAGTTCTGGCCGATCGCAACAATATTGTCATTACATCAAAGACTGTCACTGATAATTCGGTAGAATCATTTTCATCCTTTGACGAAGGAGTCCGTCGGGCGGTTGACATCGGCGCGAAAATTTTCTGTATCGGCGGCCGGGAGATATTTGCTGCAGCTCTGCCTCTGGCAACCGAGCTTCATATTTCATGGGTTGAAGGTGACTATGAAGGCAATACGTACTTTCCTGGATTCAACCTCGATAATTGGCAGGAGACAAACCGAAGCTGCCATGCCGGCTTCACTCACATCTCCTACAAAAGAAAAAGGAGGCAGAATTAATTCTGCCTCCTTCAGTATTTCACACTTCATGCCTGACTTCTCGGACCTGATCGAAGCTTAATACCCCTCCTGGCGTTTCGCCTGATTTTCAAAACGGGTGTACTGGCCACGGAAGGTCAAATGAACCGTCCCGATCGGACCGTTTCGCTGCTTGCCGACAACAATCTCGGCATCCTGTTCATGATTCTTTTCACAGGTTTTCTCATTGCTCTTGCAGGCTTCGCAGTAGACCGCTTCGCGATAAACAAACATAATGACGTCGGCGTCCTGCTCAATCGCTCCCGACTCCCGCAAATCGGCCATAATCGGTCGTTTGTCGGTACGGCTTTCAAGCGAGCGGTTAAGCTGCGACAAGGCAACGACCGGGATACTCAACTCCTTGGCCAGAGCTTTCAGCGAGCGGGAGATTTCAGAGATTTCCTGCTGACGACTTTCCGGATTATTGCCCTGCATCAGCTGCAGGTAGTCAATCACAATCAGGCCAATATTCTTTTCTGCCTTGAGCCGCCGCGCCTTGGCCCGTAATTCAAGGATTGAAATCGCCGGCGTATCGTCAATATAAATCGGTGCTTCCGACAGATGCCCGGCGCCACTGGTCAGTTTTGGCCAGTCCGACTCACCGAGATGACCGGTTCGCAGGCGACTTGCGTCAACTCTGGATATTGAGCAGAGCATCCGCTGTACAAGCTTCTCCTTGCTCATCTCGAGAGAAAAAACCAGCGATGGCACCTTCTCTTCGAGGTGCACCGAAGCCTGCTCAATAACATTCAGACAGAAGGCTGTTTTGCCCATCGAAGGCCGACCGGCGATAATAATCAGATCGCCCGACTGTAAACCTGCGGTCATATCATCGAGGTCGAGAAAACCGGTTGGAACCCCGGTCACTTTCTCCTTTCGATCATAAAGTTTTTCGATGGTCTTGAAGGTATCCTTGAGAATTTCCTTGGTTGAAAAAAAAGACGGTTTGATGCGCAACCCGGCAATATCGAAGATCGATTTTTCGGCCCAGTCGAGAGTCCCTTCAATCTCGCCACCTTCATAACCCTTGGTTGCAATATCGGTCGCAACCTGAATCAGGCGGCGCGCGATCGACTTCTCCTTGACCATCTTGGCATAGTAGGAAATATTGGCTGCGGTCGGGACATAATCGACCAGTGTCGTCAGGTAGGCCGAGCCGCCGACCGCGTCGAGCTCGCCGCTCTGTTTGAGCGCCGCGGTCAGGGTGACCAGGTCAGCCGGCTCGCCTTTTTCAGAAAGATCCTGCAGGGCGCTGAATATCTTGCGATGACTTTCGCGGTAGAAATCTTCCGGACGCAGGATCTCGAGGGCCTTGTTCATGGCCTCGTTTTCCAGCAGAACTCCTCCGAGGACAGACATCTCCCCTTCAAGGTTCTGAGGCGGCAATCGATGGGATGGCGTTTCGACCATGCACCTCTCCCGGGCTAAAAATGACAAGGCAAGGAAGAAGGGTGGCCCCTTCTTCCTTGTTCAGACGACGTAAATACTACTCTTCTTCGCTCGCTTCAACAACAACTTTCAGGGTTGCTGTGACGCCGGCGTTGAGCTTGACCGGCACCTCATGCTCGCCGAGTGACTTGATCGGCTGCAACAGAACAATCTGCTTGCGATCAATATCAAGTCCGGCTTCAGCCAATTTCTCAGCCAGTTCAATATTGGTCACGCTGCCGAACAACTTGCCATCATCGCCGGCCCGGTGAACAACCGTACAGGAGACCCCTTCAACCTTGTCTTTAAGGCTCGCTGCTTCCGCGGTCAGCTTTTCGAGCTTGCGTTCGGCCTGACGCTTCTGGTGCTCAAATTCCTTGACATTCTTTTCATCAGCAACCACAGCCTTGTTGCGCGGCAGGAGAAAATTACGTGCGTAGCCCGGCTTGACATTGACCAGTTCGCCAATGCCCCCGAGACCTTCAACATTCTCGTTCAGAATAACCTTCATGATATATCCTCCGTAAAAAGAGACCTATGTCGTTTTTACTCGTGGTTTTCGAAAATCGACCCAGAGGTCGAATACTCCGATGCCGGTCACGATAATCGGCAGCGGGTTAAAAAACGCTATCAGTACATAAGCGCATCCCCGCATGATCGGGGGGATCTGACGTCGGTTCAGAAAATTGACGACGATAGCGAATCCCTGTATGAAATAGACCGGCAACAGAATAATCAGCAGATTGACTGCCGCCTGCCTTAGATCACCAGCTGCGAAATACGATATAAATCCGGCTGCAATCAGTGCCCAGACCAGCATCTCCGGAGCTTTCCAGTCCTGGAACCCGGCTACCGGAATACGGTAATCCCCCCTGGCTGCAACCGAGAGTAACCAGAGCAACAGCATGGCCAGTAGACCGGTTATTGTTACGGCCGCGCCAAAATAAGCGTAGCGAAGGTAGTCCGCCATCTGTTCAGCGGCGGACCGCAATTCATCGACCTGCTCCGGTTTCAGGTCGGAATTGGCATAAAGTGCCATTGCCTGCTCTACCTGGGTATCGGCAAAACTGTCAATCTGGCCGGAAACGGTGCTGTCGATCATACCGGCATAACCGGCGAGAAAAAGATAAGAAACCAGCACAATGAACGCAACCGAGACAGCAACTGAACGCGCCCACGGCCATCCCCGCCTGAGAAGATAAGGTAAAATCAGGGCGACCAGGCCGAACTGCAGGAGGTAGCCGATACTTCCTGTCATCCCGTCAAGCAGGTGACTGCCGAAGGCAACGAGAACAACGGTCGTCGTCGCCGCAGCAGTGCCGAAACGCATGTGAACGTAAGCGGCCGGTACGGCAATCAATGCGACCAGCAGAAATCCGGCAACACCGAGACTGCCTGTTGCGACCAGCAGAACCAGGGTCAGTGCAGTCGCTCCGATCGAAAACAGGAGATAGTGCACATATTTCTGTTGCTCCGCTGCGGGAGACATCGGTTCCTAGCGGTCGAGCGAATGACTGGCCGTAAACGGCAGCAGTGCAATATTGCGGGCCCGCTTGATTGCTTCGGTTACTTTGCGCTGATGCTCGGCACAGTTACCGGAGATCCGGCGCGGCACAATTTTACCCCGCTCGGAAACAAAATAACGCAAGTTGCGGATTTCCTTGTAATCGACTTCGTTTTTATCAATACAGAAACGGCAACCCTTGCGGCGATGAAAACGGCGACGTGGTTGAAAAGCCATGATATTGTCCTCCAGGTGTCTAGTGATTCAGATTCAGGCAGATTCTTTTTCGGTTTCGGTTTTGGCAGAAGCTTCTTCAGTCGGTGCTTCCTTGGCTGCAGTCTCTTCGGCAGCAGGTGCTTCAGCCGGTTTTTCGGAAGACGCCGCTTCTGACTTCGGAGCCTCTTCGGCTTTTGGCGATTCTTCGGTCGAAGCTTTCGATTCCGAATCATCGGTCTTGCGAACAAAACCTGAAGGCTTGTACTCACCCTCGAGCTGAATCGTCATGAACTTGATGACTTTGTCATCGATCCGGAAACGACGCTCGAGTTCACGGATCCCTTCCGGCTTGCCTTCGTAGGCAAACAGGACATAGGTACCGCGCTCCTGTTTCTGAACAATGTAAGCGAGTTTTCGGGTGCCCCACTCTTCAACGGCCAGCATATTGGCACCGAGTTCGATCAGGATGCCTTTAAACTTCTCGACAACCTCGGTGTAGGCATCGCCGGCCACTTCCGGGTGGATAATAAAGATAGTTTCGTAGGTACGCATATGACCTCCTCATGGGTTGGTAGCCCCGAAATCGATCCGGAGCAAGGAGCTGACAGGCCGCAGGTTTTCACGCCCTGTCGGCGAAAACATGATTATCTATCACAAACAGCTTGCCAATGCAAGCTTTTACCACCTATACGTTGAAACGGAAATGAATCACATCGCCGTCCTTGACAACATATTCCTTCCCCTCGGAACGGAGCAGTCCCTTTTCGCGGGCACCGCTCTCTCCCCTTGATGCAATGTAATCGTCGTAGGCGGTCACTTCAGCCCGGATAAAACCGCGTGCGAAATCGGTGTGAATGACTCCTGCTGCTTCCGGCGCTTTGGCACCTTGACGCACCGTCCAGGCCCGCACCTCCTTTTCACCGGCTGTGAAATAGGTCTGCAGGCCGAGCAGTTTGTACCCGGCGTGGATCATCCGGTCGAGACCGGAGGAATCAAGTCCGAGTTCAGAGAGGAATTCGGCTTTTTCGTCATTGTCGAGCTCGGCAATTTCCGATTCGATCTTGCCACAAACCACGACAACCTCGCCCCCTTCGGCCGAAGCATGTTCCCGAACCTGGTCGACCATCGGATTCCCCTCGAGCAGATCATCCTCGGAGACGTTGGCGACATACATCACCGGCTTGGCCGTGATCAGATGCAGATCGCGCAGGTTCATCCGTTCTTCGCGGCCGAGTCCGGCACTGCTCACTGGCTTCCCCTCGTTGAGAACAGCTTCTACCTTCTGTAGCAGATCCAACTCCTGCCGGGCAGCCTTGTCGCCGCTTTTGGCCAGTTTGGCGACCCGGTTGATCCGCTTTTCAACGGTCTCGAGGTCGGCCAGATTGAGCTCGGTCTGAATGACTTCGATGTCGCGCAACGGATCGACCGAGCCATCGACATGGACGACGTTGTCATCCACGAAACAGCGAACGATATGAGCAATCGCATCGACCTGGCGGATATGGCCGAGGAACTGGTTGCCGAGCCCTTCGCCCTTGCTTGCCCCTTTGACCAGTCCGGCAATATCGACAAACTCCATCGTTGTCGGTAACACGTTTTGCGGCTTGACGATAGCAGCCAGGGCCTCGAGACGTATATCCGGCACCGTAACAATGCCGACATTCGGCTCAATCGTACAGAACGGGTAATTGGCCGATTCGGCTCCGGCCGAGGTGATGGCGTTGAAGATGGTCGATTTGCCGACATTCGGCAGTCCGACGATTCCGCATTTGAATCCCATGTTTTAATCCGTAACGAGTTAAAAGTGACGAGTGACGAGCAACAGTTCCAGGAGAATCAGACCACCCGTCACTTGTCACGCGTCACTACCTTTTCACAAAAACGATAGCCGGAGCCATCCGGCTCCGGCTATCGATGTCAACAATGTATCCGGTTATTAAACCAGCAGGGGAGCTATAACCAGAGCCACGACGCTCATCAGCTTGATCAGGATGTTCATGGCCGGGCCGGAGGTGTCTTTGAACGGGTCGCCGACGGTGTCACCGATAACGGCAGCAGCATGGGCTTCGCCGCCCTTCTCCTCACCGGCAACCTTGCCCTGCTCGATGTATTTCTTGGCGTTATCCCAGGCACCGCCACCGTTGGACATCATCAGGGCGAGCAGGACACCGGCCAGGGTTGCGCCTGCAAGCATGCCGCCAAGAGCTTCCGGACCAAGAATGAAGCCGGTTGCAACCGGAGCGACAACGGCAACGACACCCGGCAAGACCATTTCTTTCAGAGCCGCGGCCGCCGAGATATCAACACATTTCTGCGAATCCGGCTTGGCGCCTTCCTTGCCTTCGAGCAGGCCCGGGATTTCCCGGAACTGACGACGAATCTCATCAACCATCTTGCCGGCAGCGCGGCCGACCGAGGTCATGGTCAGGGCGCCGATGAAGAACGGCAGGGCACCACCGATCAGAAGGCCGATTACGACTTTCGGTTGAATCAGGTTAATCGCCTCAAGCCCAACAGTCGTGGCATAGGCCGAGAACAGAGCCAATGCGGTCAACGCAGCCGAACCGATGGCAAAACCCTTGCCAATGGCAGCAGTGGTATTGCCGATGGCGTCGAGGCCGTCGGTGATTTTTCGGACATCGGGACCGAGACCGGCCATTTCCGAGATACCGCCGGCATTGTCGGCGATCGGACCATAGGCATCGACGGTCATCGTGACACCAACCGTGGCGAGCATGCCGACTGCAGCAATACCGATTCCATAAAGGCCGGCAAAGCTGTTGGCAACAAAGATAGAAATACAGATAATCAGAATCGGCAGCGCCGTTGACTCGAGGCCGACAGCCAGGCCGGTGATAATGTTGGTCGCCGGACCGGTTTTACTCGCTTCGGCAATCCGCGTCACCGGTGCAGCGGCGGTATAGTATTCGGTAATCTGACCAATGGCGATACCGGCCAGGGTACCGGCCAGAATAGCCCAGAAGACACCCGTATTCAGGCCGTAAGCCTTGATCACAAAGAAAGCTGCGACGAGGAAGCCGCCAGCGGCGACAAAGGTCGTGTAATGCAGCGCCTTGGCCGGATCCATTGACTTCAGGATTTTCATCGAACCGATACCGATAAACGAGAAGACCAGGCCGACCATCGCGAGAATCAACGGCAGCATGATAGCGTTCTCCTGAACCATAGCGCCACCGCCAAGTTTGGCCAGCAGAGCAGGACCGGCGGCTGCGGCAATCGCCATGGTCGCAATAATCGAACCGACATACGATTCGAAAATATCGGCGCCCATACCGGCGGTGTCACCGACACAGTCACCGACGTTGTCGGCAATAACACCCGGGTTACGCGGATCATCTTCCGGAATACCGGCTTCAACCTTGCCAACCAGGTCGGCGCCGACGTCGGCCGCCTTGGTGTAGATTCCGCCGCCGACACGGGCAAACAGGGCAATCGAGGAAGCGCCCATGGCAAAACCGTTGATATACTTGACCGTATTCATGTCGCCGCCGAAGAAGATATAGGCAACACCGACGCCAACCAGGCCGAGGGAAGCAACCGCCAGCCCCATAACGGCACCACCGTTAAAGGAGACTTCAAGCGCCTTCGCCTGTCCATGCAGACGGGCCGCCTCTGTGGTCCGGACATTGGCCCGGGTCGCTGCCTTCATGCCGATAAAACCGCAGGTCATCGAGCAAATAGCGCCTCCCAGGAAGGCGAGAGCGGTACTGAAATTCATGCCCATGGCGATCAGACCAAAGACGACAACGATAAAGATCGCAAGAACGCGATACTCTCGTCCCAGGAAAGCCATGGCTCCACCATGAATATCTTCGGAGATTTCTTTCATCCGTGCATCGCCAACCGGCTGAGCCTTTACGATGTTGTAAAGGATAATGGCAATAACAAAACCGACCGCCCCCAGCACGGGAGCAAACATCTGCAGTTCCATTTTTCTCTTCCTCTCTTTAGCTGTTCGTTATTCGGATAAATCTTTATTATTGTATGCGTTCATTGCTTCCTGAACGCCGTTATCAATAATCTCTTCAATCGCTTCGCAAACTCCGGTCAGAACCGTTTCAAGGCTTTTTCGTTCAACGGTATTGAAGCGGCTTAAAACATGGCTGGAGACATCGCTCCGTTCATCGCCCCGTCCGACACCGACCTTGACCCGGATAAAATCACCGGTTCCGAGAACTTCCCTGATGTGGCGAATTCCATTGTGGCCGCCATGCCCGCCGCCGGTCTTGATTTTGAGAACCCCGAAATCAAGATCGATATCATCATGAACCACAATCAAATCCCCCGGATCGATACCGAGGGATTTGCTGGCGGAACCGACCGAGGCCCCGCTGAGATTCATGAATGTTTGCGGCAACAGGAGCATCACCTCTTCGCCGGCAATTCGACCGACACCATAGGCGCCCTGGTGCCCATTTTTCTTCAGAGTCATACCAGCTCGAAGTGCAAGCTGACCGACAACCCTGAAGCCGATATTGTGTCGGGTATCGGCATATTTGTCGCCCGGATTCCCGAGACCGACAATCAGTTTCATGCGCGATCGAACCAGGCTTACTCAGCCGCTTCTTCCGGGGTGTCTTCACCTTCGGCAGCCTCTTCACCTTCGGCAGCCTCTTCACCTGCAACAACCTCTTCACCTTCGACTTCTTCGACTTCTTCGGCCATTTGGCCGACAACTGTCAGAATGGTAAAGTTAACGTCATGCGGGATCTCGACCCCATCTTCGACTTCGAGTTCATCGACATGGAAGACATCGCCAACTTCCATCTGCGAGACATCAATGTCAATCGACTTCGGAATTGAGCCCGGCAGGCAGTAGACTTCAAGCTCATGACGAACAATCGACAGGGTACCGCCTTCGATAACGCCCTTCGGAGTACCGATAGCGTTGACCGGAACCTCAACGTAAATCTTCTGCTTGAGGTCAACTGTGCCGAAGTCGGCATGCAGCACGTTACGCTTGATTGCATCAACCTGCATATCCTTGAGCAGCACGACCTTGCCGTTAAAATGTCCGTCCCCTTTAAGCGTGATCAAGGTATTCCAGCCGGCCTCGGTCGAGATAGCTTTTCTCAGGGCCTTCGGGTCAACGGTAATACTGCAGGTGTCCATATCCTTGCCATAGACCACGGCAGGTACGAGTCCTTCGCGACGCAGGGAACGGGCAACTCCCTTGCCTGCATCGTTACGTGGTATGACTTGGAGTTCTGATTTAGCCATGGATTGTTTCCTCCATAAGGTTATTCTTTATTTTTTTTGCGGGGAAACCCCGGCAAATTCAAACAAACAGCGAGCTGACCGATTCGTCGCTGTAGATGCGTTTGATCGCTTCCGCCAGCAAGCCGGCAACAGAGAGTGATTTCAGTTTCGGGCACTCGGCCATTTTGCCATCAGTCGGGATGGTATTGGTTACAATAACCTGCTCAAGACAACTTTCGTTGATACGATCAATCGCCGGACCGGAAAGAACCGGGTGTGAAGCGCAGGCGTAAACGGCCCTGGCGCCATGATCCTTGAGTCCCTGAGCCGCCTGGCAGAGCGTTCCTGCCGTATCAATCATGTCATCAACGATAATGCAGATCTGGTCTTTGACTTCACCGATGATATGCATGACCTCGGAAACATTCGGCCCGCTGCGCCGCTTGTCGATAATCGCCAGACCGGCATCAAGCCGTTTGGCAAAGGCACGTGCTCTCTCAGTACCACCGGCATCCGGCGAAACGACTACCAGCTTTTCGCTGAAGCGCTGGCGGACCTCATCGAGCAGGACCGGAGCCGCAAAAAGATGGTCGACCGGGATGTCAAAAAAGCCCTGAATCTGGCCAGCATGCAGGTCCATGGTCACAACCCGGTCAGCACCGGCCGTTGTGACCAGATCGGCAACAAGTTTGCTGGTAATCGGGGTTCTTGGCGCAACCTTGCGATCCTGCCGGGCATAACCGAAATACGGAATGACCGCGGTAATTGTTTCAGCAGAGGCCCGTTTCAGGGCATCAATCATAATCAACAGTTCCATCAGGTTCTTGTGGGCCGGAGCACAGGTCGACTGAATCACATGAACATCTCGACCGCGAACATTTTCGCCGATCTCAACCATGGTTTCACCATCCGAGAAACCCTTGACAATCGCCTGACCGAGAGGAACATTCAGGTAATCGCAAATTTCCTGAGCCAGGGGCTGATTGGCATTGCCCGAAAAAACCTTCAGTTTGTCCACAACCAACTCCCTGATGTTTCCGATGAACGAGAGCAGGTCATGAACCTTGCCATGACCTGTCCTCTGAATTTATATAGAGTTAATTTCAGCAGCAGTATAAAGTGGCTGGGGCGGCAGGGTTCGAACCTGCGAATGCCGGAATCAAAATCCGGTGCCTTACCACTTGGCGACGCCCCAGTAGATCAATCATTTCGACCCAGAGGATGAACAGTAAATACCCGCCAGCCATCTTCACGAGACAACCGGCTGGCCGCGTCGAGGGCCGACTCTTCGGAGACAAAAACACCGAAGACGGTCGGTCCACTACCCGACATCAGAGAGCCGACCGCGCCACTCTCCGCAAGCCTCTGCTTGATCTTCCCGACAACCGGATATTTCCGCATCGTCACCGCCTCCAGATCATTGTGAAGCAGGCGTACGAATTCCTCCGTCGTTCTGGGAAACCTGCGCAGTTTAGCTACATCACCGGGGGATGTCAACCTTAAATTTCCGTAAACCCAGGCGGTCGAAACAGCGACTCCCGGGTTAACCAGAACGTACCAGAGAGCGGGCATTGAATCGACCTTTTCGAGAACGTCGCCGATCCCTGTTGCCCAGGCAGAACCACCCGCCACAAAGAACGGAACATCGGCACCGAGCTTAACTCCGATATCTCTCAGTTGTTCATTACTGAACCCGGTTCCGAGCATTTCATTCAATCCACACAGAACTGTCGCGGCATCGGAGGAGCCACCACCCAAGCCAGCAGCGACCGGAATATTCTTGGTAATATCAATTGATACCGAGCAATCGATTCCGGATGCGGCAAGCAGAGCCCGGGCCGCAAGCACTGCAATATTATCGGCAGACTCCGGCAGCTCGAGGCCGGAGCATCTTGCTTCGACACCGGTACCATCTTCAACCCTGATATCAATATCATCGTAAAGCGATACCGGTTGCAACAGCATAGCCAGGTCGTGGTAGCCATCGTCTCTTCTACCAAGGACGTGCAAACAGGTGTTGATCTTGGCAGGCGCCTTGAATTGTCTCTCTTTCCTGGTCACTGAAAATCCTTGCACACAGAGATTCAAACGCCATCTTCATGGAAGTAGCGGCTCCTGTCAACCCCCGTCACGCCAGAGGAGGAGCCCGAAGCAATCAGAAAAAACACAACAAGCCCCCCTTACATACAGGCTCTACCTGACTCATATTGACCACCCATGGCCAGCAGTGGCCATTTTTGGACACACAGGTTTTTGAATTTCAAATAATTTACGCCACTGTGAAGTCTTAAAAACTTTGCAATACTGCACAGTTCGACAGAAAAATAACACTATTTTAAAAATGGCACCATCCTTGCCATTGAGTTACTACCCTAGTAATATTAATAAGGCTGATATATTCAGAAAGAGAGAACTCAAGCTTCTGTTGCATGTCGCAACAAATATCACAAACCTTTTTTTATTGAGGAGGAGTAGAAATGAAGAACAAGCTTCTGGTAGTACTGATGCTGGCTGCAGCTGCAATGATTTTCACTGCAACTGCATCAATGGCAGCACCGATCGTTATCAAATTCTCGCACGTTGTTGCCGAGAACACCCCGAAGGGCCAGATGGCCAACAAGTTCAAGGACCTGGTGGCCGAGCGCCTCGACGGCAAGGTCATCGTTGAAGTGTTCCCGAACTCCCAGCTGTTCGGTGACAACAAGGTTCTCGAAGCGATGCTGCTCGGCGACGTACAGCTCGCTGCACCATCCCTTTCCAAGTTCAAGAAGTACACGAAAAAGCTGCAGATCTACGACCTGCCGTTCCTGTTCAAGAACATGGACTCTGTCGAGAAATTCCAGCAGGGCGACAAGGGCCAGGAACTCCTGATGTCGATGAAAGACAAAGGGCTGATCGGTCTCGGTTACCTGCATAACGGCATGAAGCAGCTTTCGGCCAGCGAACCGCTTCGGGTCCCGGCCGACGCCGCTGACAAGAAATTCCGCATCATGAGTTCCGATGTTCTGGCTGCCCAGTTTGAAGCAGTCGAGGCGATTCCGCTGAAGAAGCCTTTCTCTGAAGTTTTCACCCTGCTGCAGACCAAGGCGATCGACGGTCAGGAGAACACCTGGTCGAACATCTACTCGAAGAAGTTCTTCGAAGTCCAGCCGTACATCACCGAATCGAACCATGGTGTTCTCGACTATCTGGTCATCACCTCGACCCAATTCTGGATGGGTCTGCCTGATGATATCCGCGGCGTTGTCAAGAAGTCTCTCGACGAAGCGATCGCGTTTGGCAACAAGGTTTCCTTTGACAAGGCGATTGAAGACCGCCAGAAGATCGTCGATTCCGGTCGCTCCGAGGTTATTGAGTTGAGTGACGCCGAGCGTCAGAAGTGGGTCGACGCCATGAAGCCGGTCTGGAAAAAGTTCGAAGATCAGATTGGTAAAGACTTTATCGATGCAGCCATCTCTTCGAATTAATCGACAGTGCTGCAACTAATCCATACGGACCCCGGCAACGGGGTCCGTCGTTTTTGCAGGCAGGTCTTGTGTGAGGATTGAATATGTGGACGCGAATAATAAATAGCTTTGAGGAATCGGTCATCGCGATTCTTCTCGCAGTCATGACGCTACTGGTCTTCGTCGAAGTCGTTTTGCGCTTCGGCTTTGGAGAAGGGCTGATGTGGGCCCAGGAATTGACGCTGCACCTTTCGGCCTGGATGGTTCTGTTCGGTGTATCATACGGCATCAAGGTCGGCTCGCATATCGGTGTTGATGCTCTGGTCAAAATACTGCCATCGGGAGCCCGCAGAGTCATTGGCGGCATCGCCGTTATAGCCTGTCTGTTCTATACCTCTCTGTTCATCAAGGGCGCCTGGGTTTACCTAGACATGATTCGCATGATCGGCATCGAGATGGAAGACCTGCCGATCCCGAAATGGATTGCTCACAGTATCCTGCTGATCGGCATGGTGATGATCGCCATCCGCCTGCTGATACTTTTGAAAGATATCATTACCGGCAAGGCCGAAGGATTCCATCTGACTGATGAAGCCAAGGAGAGCATGCACCTGGCCGAAGAGACCAAGGCCCAGGCTTCAAAAGGAGGTGATTCGGCATGACCACCGCAGCCCTGTTTATCCTACTGTTTCTGTGTCTGATCACCGGCATGCCGATCGCTTTCGCTCTCGGCCTCTCGAGCATCACGACGATTCTGCTTTTCTCACACGATTCGCTGGCATCAATTGCCCTGAAACTGTTCGAGGCCGAATCGGAACACTATACCCTGCTAGCGATCCCGTTTTTTATTCTGTCATCGACGTTCCTGTCGACCGGCGGTGTCGCTAACCGGATCATCAATTTCGCGATAGATTGCGTCGGCTGGATTCGGGGTGGCCTGGCCATGGCTTCGGTTCTCGCCTGTATGATCTTCGCCGCAGTTTCCGGCTCCTCACCGGCGACCGTTGCCGCAATCGGTTCGATCGTTATCGCCGGCATGGTCAAAGCAGGTTACCCGGAGAAATTGGCGGCCGGTGTTATTACCAACGCCGGCACCCTCGGCATCCTGATTCCGCCATCGATCGTCATGCTGGTTTATGCCGCGGCGACCGAGGAATCTGCGGCCCGCCTGTTCATGGCCGGCTTCATCCCGGGGATCATGATGGGAACGATGCTGATGATTGTTATCTACATCGTCGCCCGCGTCACCGGTCTGCCGGCGCAACCGTGGGTCGGGTGGAAGAGTCTGTTCAGGTCGAGCGGCAAGGCGATCTGGGGCCTGATGTTGATCTTTATCGTCCTCGGATCGATCTACGGCGGCGTCGCCAGCCCGACCGAAGCGGCCGCCGTTTCAGCTGTTTATGCATTCATTATCGCTGTGTTCGTCTACCGCGACATGGGGCCGATGAAGGGGCAGGAATGGTTGAGCCGCAAAGACGAAGGTGTCTTCATGACCATCGTCCGCAACGTCTGGCAGTCGATTCTCGCCTTTCCACGCTCGGTTGTTCATCCCGATACCAAGAAGGTTTTCCGTGATGCCTCGAAGGTCTCGATCATGTTGTTGTTCATCATCGGCAATGCCATGCTGTTCGCCCATGTCCTGACTACCGAACGGATTCCTCACCAGATCGCCGAAATCATCGTCAACTGGGGCCTGCCGGCATGGGGTTTCCTGATTGTTGTCAACATCCTGCTGCTGGCCGCCGGCAACTTCATGGAGCCGTCGGCCATCCTGCTGATTATGGCTCCGATCCTGTTCCCGATCGCCGTCAAACTCGGCATCGACCCGATCCATCTCGGTGTCATCATGGTTGTCAACATGGAAATCGGCATGATCACCCCGCCGGTCGGACTCAACCTGTTCGTCACCGCCGGCATAACCGGGCACAACATAACCTGGGTCCTCAGAGCCGCCCTGCCGTGGTTGCTGGTCCTGTTGACGTTCCTGATCCTGATCACCTACATTCCGCAGATCTCGCTCTGGCTGCCGGAATATATCGATCAGCTCAAGGGATACAACTAAAAAGTAAATTGACTGTAAAACGAAAAAGGGAGGCAATATGCCTCCCTTTTTTATTGCCGGCCCGACGTGACGGACGGCGATGATATGTTAAGATGTCTGTATACGAATTCATTCAAGGAGAAGAATCATGCTGCCATCAATCAAGTCAATACTTCTCGCAACCGACCTGTCCGACAATGCCAGTGAAGCATTCAAACATGCCGTCGTTCTATCAAGATCTGATCAGGCGAAAATCCATATTTTACATGTCATCCCGGAAGTCGAGGCGAGTATCCGTACTTATGTTGCGGCTGTTATGGGCGAGGGGAATCTCGACAAAATCGAATCGTCGCACGAAGAGAGCGCCCGCGACCATTTCCATAAGGTTCTCGATGACTTCACCAGACAGGAGTTATCCGACCATCCGGAAGACCTGGCACGCATCGGGGAAATTGAAATTGCGCATGGCCGCCCGGCGATGAAGATCCTCGAAGCGGCGAACCGACTTGGTGTCGATCTGATCGTTATGGCATCTCATGGCAAAGGCGCCATTGAGCAGACCTTTCTCGGCAGTGTCACCGAAAAGGTGCTCCGCAGTTCAAAACGACCAGTTTACGTCATCCCCCTTCCGGACTGAATTCGCTATACTGTTTTCAAGGCAACAGAAAGCCTCCGCATGCGGAGGCTTTTTGCCAGGAGCCTGTATTGCGAATTATATTATTCTTGACTTGAAGATTCAGCAATGTCCCTGGCGCTCACCTTTTTGGCAAACCATAGTACCAGAAGATAAAATAAAGCCAGCGGCATTCCACGAAACATAAAAATCACCCAGAGACGAAACTCCATGCCGAGCCCGAAAACCGACATGATCAGCATCGGGATAATCGAAAGGATCGGGATAAACGCCAGTTCACGCCAGCGCTTACGCCAACGCCGCAGGAACTGGATCTGGAGAAAGGCATAAAAAGGTATGGAAAATACAGAGAGATAGAAAAAAGCGTCGTAGATTGTTTCCTTCCTGTCAGGAACCGGATCGAAGACAAACTGCAGTTGATATTCCTCTTTTTTTTCGAGGCGACTGACCCAGTCAGGAACCGGTCTCCTCTCTTCCCGCTTCGGCAGATTCCAGATTACGTCGATTTTAACGCTGAGATGGTCAATCTTGCTCCATTCAGTATCGAGAACATTGACACCGACTTCATCAATATGCGTCGCATTAGAGAAACTGACCCAGGCCAACGCTTCATCTTTTCCTGATTCCTGCAGAAAAGGCTTGTTACCCATCGCACCATACTCAAGCGGTTGCCCGTCACGCATCGGAATTGCCTGGAAGCGGAGCGGAATATCACTCTCGTAGCTGATCCTCAGGAAGAGCTTGTCGTAAAAAGCGAGGCTGGCACCCGGTTTCGGGTCGAACTCGACAATCCGGGCCGACAGCTGCGGTGAAGCCAATAGCGGTGCAGCGACCGCCATAAGAAGAATAATAGCCAGTACAATATGGAGCAAACATCGTTTCATCATTCAATTAAGAAGGGGGCCTACGCCCCCTCTATTCTTTCCGGTTAATCCTCTTGCGAGGCGACTAGAGTGATCGGCGCCTCAAGATAGCTTTTCATTGTTCCGAGAAAATCGGCAGCGTCGGCGCCATCGAGAGCCCGGTGATCGGCCGACAGGGTCAGGCGGACCATCGGGGCCATGACCATCTCTTCATGTTCATCGACAACCACTTCCCCCCTGACCGTGCCGACCGCCAGCACGGCAACCTGCGGAGGCGTAATGATAGCACCGAATGATTCAACACCAAGCATCCCCATGTTTGAGATCGTAAAGGTTCCTCCGTCCATATCCTCATCAGTCAGCTTTCCTGAATGAGCCTTGAGAACCATCTCGGCAGCGTTAAGGCCAAGATCTTTTACCGATTTTCCGGCGCAGTTGCGAAGAACCGGATAATAAAGTCCGGACTCTGTTTCAACGGCGAGTGAGATATTGACTTCAGACAGCTCTACGGCTTCATCATCGATGAAATGGCTGTTGATCCAGGGGTGTTCCTGCAGGGCCCGGGTCGTTGCCGCGAGGATAAAATCGTTGATCGTTACTCCGAGATCAGAGCGGAAGCGGATAACATCGGTCATATCGACAGCGACCGTGACAAAGAAGTGCGGTGCCGATTGCCAACTTTTTTCCATCTTTCGGGCAATCAGGCGCCGAACCTTGACCGATTTGCGCGGTGCTCCGGCATCGTGTTCCGCAGCGGCATAGTTACTTGTCGCGGCAACGTCCTGTGGGAGCTCCTCTTCTGAATCATATTCCATTTGCTGGTCGGTCAGCTCTTCGCTGATGACCGATTCGATATCGGCCATTTCGTCCGGACCGATCGTATCCGATTCATCAATTGCCAATGCTTCTGATTCACCGTCATCCGCAACCGTAGCAAAACCGGAGACCTCTTCTGCTTCAGCAGGAGTCTGTTCGTAAGAAGATACCAGTCCGGACGTCTCATCCACGACCGGAGTATCATCACTCACCACCGTCCCTGCAGGGTTCTCGGTCGAAGATTCATCGAAATCCGATGCGAACTCTTCTTCACCTTCGGAGCCGGGGACGTCGATATCGTTTTCATCATTTCCGGGCAAGGGAACATCGCCGGCAGAAGGTCCTTCCATTGCATTCATATCAGGAGTGGCAAAAGCAGCCTCTTCGTTTTCTCCGGTTCCCGATTCCATTTCAGTGGTTGGAAAATCTTCAAGAAAAGGCCCCTCTTCGCCGGCTTCTGTTGCGGTCGCTTCAAAGGAATCGCTTGTATAATCATCAGCGGCTGCTGAAGTGCCGGTTTCCTCATCTTCTGAACCGAGCGCCGCGGCGTTAATTTCAACTTCAACGTCATCTGGAGCAGCCCAGGATGCGGCATGCGCTACCTCTTCCTGATCATGCTCTTCGGTGTCACTATTCAACTCGTCCTCAGCCAACTCGTCCTCAGCCAACTCGTCCTCAGCCAACTCGTCCTCAGCCAACTCGTCCTCAGCCAACTCGTCCTCAGCCGACTCGTCCTCAGCCGGTTCTTCCTCTCCGGAAGCTGTTTCATCCAGGGCTTCATCAGACTCTTCAGCGACCGGTGGTTCATCCTTTTCTTCGCCGGATTCTTCATCCGTCTCCGCCACCGTTTGGTCTTCAATCATATCCTCGCCAGCCGTCGGGACGGCATCTTCACCGGGCAGGTTCTCCTCGGCATCAGGCCCAGCCTGCTCTTCGGTCACGTCCTCATTTAACGCTGCGGCAGGTTCCGTCACCGAAGCTTCAACTGTTTCAATTGTCGGCTCGGATTGATCTTCTGCCGAGTCACCATCCGGTTCCCCTTCGGTCAGGTCATCAGCCGATTCTTCTGCAATGCCAGATTCGGCGGCATCCGGATTAACGCCAGCAGCTCGAACCACCTCTTTTTCCTCATCTGACGGCATCCGGCTTGAAAAATCTCCATCAAAATTCATCAGGTCATCAACATCCTCAGGCGTGATAAACTGGCTGGTCGACTGCAGGCTTGCCTCAACATCTTCACGTTCAATACGACCGCACATTCCGGTGCCGGTCACGGTCTCCAGATTGATATTGTTCTGCTTTGCCAGTTCAATGGCTGCCGGCGCTGCCAGGATATGGCCATACTGGACAACTGCATCTCCCGATTCAGCTCCGGCCGGACTATCCGCTGTCGCAGAAACAGGTTCCGACGGCTCGCCGAAAGCTTCGGTCAGGTATTCGGTTTCCTCTTCCTGATCAGGACTATTTTCTTCTTTGCCGTCTGAATCATCTTCTTCCTCGAGATCCGTTTCATCGACCGTCTGCATGGCGATGACCGTCGCGACCGGAACAGCTTGCCCGGCATGCACCCATATTTCAGCTATTTTGCCGGGTGCGTCGGCCTTGAGTTCAAGGGTATCCATATCGACTTCGACATCGGCAATTATTTGATTTTTTTGCACAACATCGCCGACCGCGACCCGCCACTTGGCAATTCGTCCTTCGTCGGAATATTCACTTACTTTCGGCATACGGATTTCTGATCTCATCAACATCCTCCCTGAATCAACAAAACTTCATACGGGCATTCGCGCTGAATCGACATAATAACATAATTAATCCGTATTCACACAAGCCAAAACATTTCGCAAAATTATTTGCCTCAACTTCTTGTCCTGCGCCTGATAAACGATATCATTGTGTAAATACAGTCATTTACCATTTCACAGGAGAGATTATGGGCGCAAATATTCAAATTGCCATCTCTGACGGAATTGCATCGGTGACACTGGCCGCTGCCGAGGCTAAAGTCAACATCCTCAACGCCGGGTTTCTGAATGAGCTTGAACAAGCAGCGATTACACTAGCTGCCAATGATTCGCTAAAAGGTGTGATTGTCACAAGTGATCAACCGGGCGGCTTTATTGCCGGAGCCGATATCAGCGAAATTGAAAGCGTATCCGACGCCGAAAAAGGGGCCGGGCTTGCGGCTGTCGGCCAACGCATTTTCACTCGCTGGGAGAATCTGCCGTTCCCCGTTGTTGCAGCCATCCATGGCCACTGTATGGGTGGTGGCACCGAGTTCGCTCTCGCCTGCCACTTCCGAATTGCTGCTGAGGATACAACTCTCGCCCTGCCGGAAATAAAACTTGGCATTCTGCCCGGTTTTGGCGGAACACAGCGTCTTCCCCGCCTGATCTCACTTGAAAAAGCTCTCGATATTATCCTCAGCGGTCGCACCGTCAGGGCAAAAGAAGCCCTTTCCTCAGGCCTCGTTGACCGGATTGCAAATAATCATGACCTGAAACATTCGGCCAGCGATTTTCTCGCTGAAATCATCAACAACCGCGACAGAGTCGAATCTGCTCGGATGAAGAAGCAGGGGGGGTGGCGCCGACTTCTGCTTGAAAAAAATCCGATCGGCCGGACAATTCTTTTCAAGCAGGCTCGCAAGCAATTAGGCAAAAAGACCGGCGGCCACTACCCGGCCCCTCTCAAAGCCCTGGACGTTATCGAAACAACATACGGTACTCCTCTTGACACCGGTCTGAAACTAGAAGCGGCGGCTCTCGGTGAATTGATCATCACCCCGGAAAGCAAGAATCTGGTCCACCTGTATCACCTTTCGCAAAGACCGAAGAAAATTGGTGAGCGGTTCGACCAAACCATTGAGATAAAAAAAGCAGCCGTTCTTGGCGCCGGCGTCATGGGGGGCGGTATCGCCCATCTTTTGGCCAGCCGCGGCATACCGACCCTGATCAAGGATATCAATCAGCAGGCACTTGATGCCGGGATCGAGCACGCCCGCACCCTCTTCCGGAAGGAAATCGAGAAGAAAAACGGCGCCTCGTCAACACTTGATGAAAAGATGTCCCTGCTCACGCCAACACTTGATTACACACAATTTGCAGATGTCGATCTGGTGATCGAAGCTGTGGTTGAAAAAATTGCGATCAAGCAGGCCGTACTGAAAGAGGCCGAACCTCACCTGCCATCGCATGCCATTTTCGCGACCAACACCTCTGCCCTTTCGGTGAGTGATCTGCAGACGAACGCGATGCGACCCGGCAGGGTTGGTGGCCTTCATTTCTTCAATCCTGTTGACCGGATGCCATTGATCGAGGTCGTGCGCGGCAAGCAGAGTTCGGACGAAACCACAGGATCACTTTTCAAACTGGCTGGCAGGATCGGCAAGACCCCGATCATAACCGGCGACCGGACCGGATTCCTGGTCAACCGACTACTTGTGACCTACCTGCTTGAAGCTGCTCTGGCCGCAACCGAAGGGGTCAACTGGATGTCACTCGATAAACTTATCACCCGTTTCGGGTATCCGATGGGACCCTTCCGGCTGGTCGATGAAGTCGGGATTGACATTGCAGTGGAAGTTGGCGACACCCTCTGCCAGAGCTTCGGCTACCTGCAGCCAACTGACCTGCTGCAGAAAATCCTTGATCTCGGATTGCTCGGCAAAAAAGGTGAAAAAGGTTTTTACAGTTACGCCAACGGCCGTTGCCAGGGTGCCAACCACGAAATTGAGCAGGTCCTCCCGGCAACCGGGCGCGACGCGGGCCATAATGAGCTGAAGCGGTTGCTTTACCTGATGGTCAATGAAGCCGGACGGTGTCTTGACGAAGGCATTATTGCTTCACCGGAAGATATTGATACCGGAATGGTGTTCGGGACCGGTTTTCCACCTTTTCACGGTGGACTTTGCCGCTGGGCCGACGCTGAAGGGCTTCCGGATATCGTCAAAACATTAAAAGACTTTGCCGGTCTGCATGGAGAACGATTTGCACCTTGCGCCTACCTGCAAAGCAAAAAACGCTTTTATGAGAAGAAGCCTTAAAGGCAAGGAGATGGAATAAGTAATTCCTGTGGTTGATCTTTAGCGAAAGTCTGGCAGACAAAAGGGCACCCATGCATGATTGCAGGGTGCCCTTTCTGATTAGCTATCAATTTTTATGTTCAGCCGAGATGGAGATTATGGTTGCGGGCGCGATTGGCCAGAATCGTCGGATCAATCACCTCGCCGCATGAACAGCATTTCCATGCATCAAAAGCCCGGACAAAATCATAATACTTCTCGGCATACATGCGACCACGGCATTTCGGACATTTCATAGCATCTCTCCCTTCAATGTATAGGACTATTCCCCGCATGGGGTGAGATGCTACTACTACATAAGTTGTGCCATATTTAAGGTTAAGGCCGGCCGGAAAAATCCATCAGATACGACACTATTAAAAAATTGCTATTTTCCAGTCACTTAGCTGAATCATAATCGGTAAAAAAATATTGATTCCAAGCAGATAGGCTCTTCTTGCCGATACCGGGAACACGTTGCAAGCCGGAAAGCGAGCCAAATTCGCCATATTTTTGACGGTTATTGACTATCCGTAAAGCTGTTTTCTCGCCGATACCCGGCAAAAACAACCAGTCCTCCTCACACATGCGGTCGGGATGGAGCGGAATCCCCAATGCCGCGCGCTTGGCCGCACTCATCCAAGAGATGCTAAGTTCTTTAATCATATCGCTTTTTATCACAAGGTCAACCCTGGCCCCGGAAAGAACAGGTTTCTGCAGGAGTTCCATCGGGACAACAGAATAATCGACATCACGATTCGTCAAATTAATGACACCCCGCCACACGGAACCGTCAATAATTTGATGAATTCCTGGCCCCGGGAAACCTGATCCGAACTCAACCAACACCTTTCCCGGTTGCGTGAATAAAAAAACCGGGCTCTCCTCATTCGCAGGGGCCCGGTTCAGTTGGATTGTCAAAATAATCAGCAGTAGGGCAATCAGTAGAAACTGTCCGCCAGACCGGCTCATTCCTCGGCACCCTCCTGCTCGCACAACAGTTTATACTGCAAGGCATCAACCAATGCCTGGTAAGAGGCATCGATAATATTGTCACTGACCCCGACCGTTCCCCAGCGCCCGGTCTTATCACCCGATTCAATCAAAACCCGGGTTACCGAGGCCGTTCCCTTGCCGGCCGGAAGAACGCGAACCTTGTAATCAAAAAGTTTAATCTGCTTCAGGGTCGGATAGAAACTCTCCAGGGCCTTGCGCAAGGCGTTATCAAGAGCATTAACCGGCCCGTCTCCTTCGGCAGCAGTGTGCTCGACCCGGCCGCCGACCTTTACCTTCACCGTTGCCTCGGACTGCGGCTTCTCGTTCTCGCTGTGCTTGGCATCGATAACCCGGAAGCCGATGACCGTAAAGAAAGGCCTGATCGTACCCAGGGCCCGGCGCATCATCAGTTCAAAAGAGGCTTCGGCTCCTTCGAACTGGAACCCCTTGTTCTCGAGTTCCTTGATCTCCTCGAGCAGCTCCATCGTCATCGGGTCCTTGCTGTCGATGTTGATATTGAATTCTTCCGCCTTGGCCAGGATATTGGAGCGCCCGGAAAGATCGGAAACCAGAACCCGGGTCAGATTCCCAACCTGCTCGGGGCGGATGTGCTCATAGGTTTCGGGGTGGCGCTGGATCGCTGAGACATGCACCCCGCCTTTGTGGGCAAAGGCCGAGTTGCCGACATAAGCCTGGTGCTTGTTCGGAATCAGGTTGGCCAGTTCATAAACGTAGCGCGAGGCGGTCCTGAGATTCCGCATCTGCTCATCGGTCACACATTCACGGCCCATTTTGAGTTTGAGGGCCGGGATGATCGAACAGAGGTTGGCATTGCCGCACCGTTCGCCAAAACCGTTCATCGTCCCCTGAACATGGACAATCCCGTGCTCGACAGCAACCAGAGAATTGGCAACAGCGCATTCGCTATCATTGTGGGTATGGATTCCGAGCGGAGTCTTGATCGTTTTTTTAATCTCGCCAATGATCGATCCGACCTCATACGGCATGGTGCCGCCATTGGTATCACACAGCACGATGCAATCCGTCCCGGCATCCTGGGCGGCCTGCAGCGTTTTCAGGGCGTATTCCGGGTTCGCCTTGTAGCCATCGAAGAAGTGTTCGGCATCGTAAACAACCTCACCAACATTCTGCTTGAGATATTCCAGCGAATCAAAGATCAGTTCGAGGTTCTCTTCGAGGGAAATCCGCAGCGCCTCTTTCACATGAAAATCCCAGGTCTTGCCGAAGATCGTAACGGTATCAGGCTCGGCCTGGATGAGAGTGCGGATATTGTCATCCTTGTCCGGAGTTGTCTTGGCCCGTCGGGTTGAGCCGAAAGCGGCAATTTTAGCCTGTTCCAGACTCTCTTTCTTGATTTCCTTAAAGAAGGCGATGTCCTTCGGGTTCGAACCGGGCCAGCCACCCTCGATGTAGTGAATGCCGAGTTCATCAAGTTTCCGGGCAATCCGGATCTTGTCCGCAACCTGGAACGATATATCCTCGGACTGCGTGCCGTCACGCAGGGTCGTATCGTAAAGCTTGACCATCCTCTGTTTCCCCATCTTCCTTCTCCTCACACTACAATAAGGGCAAAGTGCCCATTGCATGCATTAATAAAAAACTACTCTTCGCTCTTGACGTTTTCATCGTCAAGGCCGAAAGCCTGATGCAGCACCCGGACGGCAAGTTCGGTGTACTTATCGGCGATAACACAGGAGACCTTGATCTCACTGGTTGAAATCATCTCGATGTTGACACCTTCGGCCGAAAGGGTCTCGAACATCTTGCTGGCAATACCGGAGTGCGATCGCATGCCGACACCGACAATCGAGACTTTGGCGATATTTTCATTGGTCTTGACCTCCTCGGCACCGATTTTACCGGCACTCTCTTCAACAATCTGAAGAGCTTTTTTGAAGTCGGTCCGCGGCACCGTAAAGGTGAGGTCTGTAAAACCTTCGTGCGAAACATTCTGAATAATCATATCGACCGTAATGTTCGCATCGGACAGCGGAGTGAAGAGTGCTGAGGCAATTCCCGGCTTGTCCGGTACCCGCATGACAGAGATTTTTGCTTCGTTTTTGTTGTATGTAATTCCCGAAACGAGGACCGTTTCCATATCGGCATCCTCCTCCTTTACCAGTGTTCCCAGGTTATCGTTAAAGCTCGAACGGACATGGATGACCACGCCGTATTTCTTGGCAAATTCAACCGAACGGATCTGCAGAACCTTGGCTCCGAGTGATGCCATCTCGAGCATTTCATCATAAGAGATTTTATCAATTTTCGAAGCGGCTGCGACGATCCGCGGATCGGTGGTATAAACCCCGTCAACATCGGTGTAAATCTCACAGACATCGGCCTCCATCGCCGCCGCCACAGCGACGGCCGAGGTGTCGGAACCACCTCGCCCCAGGGTTGCAATACTGCCATCGGCAGTAATCCCCTGAAAACCGGCGACAATACAGATCGTCCCTTTTTCAAGGTCGGCCCGGATATTCTGGCCCTGAATCTCACTGATCCGGGCCGTTGAATGTGCTTCGTCTGTGTAAATCGGAATTTGCCAGCCGAGGTAGCTTTTCGCCTGATAGCCCATCGACTTCAGGGTCATGGCCAGCAACGCGATCGAGACCTGTTCGCCGCTGGCGACCAGGACATCATATTCACGTTCATCCGGAATATCACAGACCTCGTTGGCGAGGCCGACCAGCTTGTCAGTCTCGCCGGCCATTGCCGAAACAACAACGACGACCTGGTTCCCCTCATCAAAGGTGCGGGCCACCCGGCGGGCAACATTTTTGATCTTTTCAACAGAACCGACCGAGGTTCCGCCATATTTCTGTACGACCAGGGCCATCCGGTTATCTCCTTCTATCCTCTGTTAATCACTCCGCGTCGGGAGTTCTCATTTCTTTTTGCGGCCGGCCTTGTGAATGGCGTGGCCGCCGACGTCCTCGGCCGCTTCCAGTACAATCTCCGGCAAGGTCGGGTGGGCATGAATAACCTCGCCAAGCTGCCCGGCGGTCAGGCCATGGGTCATCGCCACCGCCACTTCGGAAATCAGGGCCGAAGCCTCTGCGCCAACGATCGCCGCGCCGACGATCCGGTCACTCTTTTTTTCTGCCATGATCTTGATCGAACCACGGCTCTCGCCATCACAGAGAGCTTTACCGGAAGCCATATAGGCAAACCGGCCGATATTGACAGTGATCCCCTGTTCCTTGCATTCGGTTTCGGTCAAACCGACCTGGCCGATCTCCGGCAAGGTGAAAATGGCGCTCGGCACCACCGAATAATCAGTGCTCTCGTTACCGCCGAGAGCATTGGCTACGGCAATACCGGCCTGATAGGAGGCGACATGCGCCAGCTGGATTCCGCCGGTGACATCACCGATGGCATAGATATCGGAAGCCGACGTCCGCAAGCCTTCATCGACCTTGATGGCGCCGTTTTCAACCTCAACACCGACCGAGTCAAGATCAAGGCCGGTGATGTTCGGAACCCGGCCGACCGCAACCAGGACTTTGGCAAAAAGCTGTTCCTGATCACCAAATTTCGCCCGGACGCCATCCGGGGTGACTTCAAGAGATTCGACTGCCGTATCGACATGAACGGCGACCGAACGTTCCTTGAACGATTTTTCGACTTCCCGGACAATCTGCCGATCACTCAGCGAGAGGATTTGCGGCAGTGCTTCTACGATTGTCACCCGGCTGCCGAGAGCCGCAAAAATACCGGCAAATTCACAACCTATATAGCCCCCGCCGATCACCAGCAGGCTCTCGGGAAGGTCTTTAATAGCAAGAATTTCATTGCTGGTCAAAATATTTTTCCCGTCGATTGACAGGGCCTGCGGACGGGCCGGAAGCGAGCCGGTCGCAATGATAATCTTTTTCGCCTTGATGCGACCGGTGACCCCCGGCTGACGGATGCAGATTTGCCCTTCCCCCTCAAGCGACGCCTTGCCCTTGATGACATCAACGCTCCGGCTTTTCAGCAACTGCTCAATACCGCCGACCAGCTGCTCAACAACACCATCTTTGCGTTCCATAGCCCGGGAAAAATCAAACCCGACCTCGCCCACGCTTATACCGTGATCGGAGGCATGTGCCAGACGCTCCTTGAGCAGGGCGGTGCTGTAGAGCGCCTTGGTCGGAATGCAGCCACGGTTCAGGCAGGTTCCACCGACCCGGTCGGCTTCGACCAGGCAGACGCAGGCATCCTGCTGGGCGGCGCGGATGGCTGCAACATAGCCGCCAGGTCCACCACCGATTACGGCAATATCATATTCCTTATTCGGCATCCGGTCAGTACTCCTTCCTGGTTTCGGCCAGGTCGGTCAGCAGGTCTTCTCCCGATGCATCGAGCGCGGTCAGGAGAAATGTTCGATCATTCTCTTCTTCGCCATAATCGAGTTGCAGATGCAATCCTTTCAACCTGTGCTGATCGACCAGTCCGGGCCATTCAACGATCGTCACACCCTCTCCCCGCAGATAGGAGTCAAAATCAAGCTCAATCAACTCGTCGGCAGAAGCGAGACGGTAAAGATCAAAATGGGCGATTTCGAAGCGGCCGCGGTAAAGGTTCATCAGCGTATAGGTCGGGCTGTTGACCGCGACCTCTGAAGGGACGCCGAGCCCTTTGGCTATCCCCTGAACCAGACAGGTTTTGCCACTGCCAAGGTCACCCTCAAGCAGAAAGACCGTGGCGCCGGAGCAGAGGCGGCCAAGCGCTTCGCCGACATGCTGCGTCTGTTCCGGCGAATGGCTGACAAACGCCAGAGGCTTCACGCTCCCATGGCCCTGATAATATCGAGTCGCGCGACAACACCGACAACTTTTTCATTTTCAACAACCGGAACAAGCCGGGCTGTCTGGCTGCTCATCATTTCGGCGATCTCGCTGACCGGTGTGTCGAGCGAACAGGTCGCCTTCGGCTCGGTCATAATTTCGCCGACCGTACGGGCGGACATTCTTTTGACATCTTCCATGAATGCCTTTTCGCTTTCGAGGTACAGGACCCAATCGAAGATCGAAACGACGGTCGGTATATGCAATGGCCGATCCCGCTCAATCAGATCGTTTTGCGATATGATTCCTTCCAGGTGGCCATTTTCATCGAGAACCGGCAATGCATTGTAGCGGGTTTCTTCGAAAAGCTTGGCCAATTCTTCAAGACTGCTCTCCCGGCTAACCGACCGCACGTCTTTGGTCATCACATCTTTAGCTGTCAACATAATTCATCCCCTGTCAATAGTTCTTCTCGTGTTGCTGGTAAATCGGCCAGAAGATCCGACGCCAGAACACCGGCCTGGCCTCGGCTTTCGGCAAGGCGGTCGGCTGACCGGCCATGCAGATAAACGCCAAGCAGCGCCGCCGCTTCAGCTTTCATACCCTGGGCAAGCAGGCCGCTGATCACCCCGGTCAGCACATCCCCGGTCCCGCCGCTGGCAAGAGCCGGATTACCGCTGCCATTGATAAAAACCGCACCATCGGGCGTAGCAACAATGGTTCGGGCCCCCTTGAGGACAACAACAACTTGCCGGGAGCAGGCAACCTGCCGGGCAATTGAAATTCGGTCCGACTCGACTTCGGCAACCGACAGACCGGTCAATCGGGCCATTTCTCCGGGATGCGGAGTCAGCACTGTCGGCGCCATCCGCTCCTGTAATATTTCGAGATGACCGGCCAGTGCGTTCAGACCATCGGCATCGACAACCAGTGGCAGCGGGCACTCGCGAACCAGGCGCCGGACAAGTCCGGCAACTTCTTCGCCGGTTCCGAGTCCGGGACCAACGGCCAGCACCGACTTCTGTTGCCACAACTGTTGGATATCGACCAAGGCCTGCATGCTGACCCTCCCGTCGACTTCAGGTAACGGCACAGTCATCACCTCGGTCAGTTTCTCCTCAAAAACCGGATGCAGTTGTGCCGGGCAAGCCAAAGTGGCCAAACCGACGCCGGCCCGCAGGGCCGCTTCAGCAGCCAGAGCAGCCGCTCCCGACTTTCCGCTCGATCCGGCAACCAGCAACAGGTGTCCAAAGGTCCCCTTGTGCCCTGAAGCCGGCCGTTCCGGCAGCAGGAAGCGGGCTGCGGCAAAATCGATAAAATGATGATCAACATCCTGCTGTTGCAGAAGCTGGACCGGAATTCCGATATCGGCGACAACCAGATCGCCGACATATTCGGCTCCCGGATAGATAACCTGGCCGACTTTAGCGCAGGCAAATGTTACGGTCAGGTCGGCTGCAACCGCCGTCCCGAGTACTTTGCCGCTCGTCGCGTCAATTCCGGAGGGTATATCAACGGCAATGATCGCTTCGGCAGCTTCATTCGCCCAGTCAATCGCTTTTTCATAGAGCCCTGAAACCGCGGAAAAAAGGCCGGTTCCGAACAGGGCGTCGACGACAATAATCGGGTCGAGCTGCGGCAACAGGCGCTCGAGCTCATCACTATCGGTGACAAAAAGGACTTCTGCTTCGCTTTTCAGGAGGATATCGAGATTGATCCTGGCATCGCCCGTTATCTTTTCGGCGGCCGCCAGAACGATGGTCAAAACCTGCCAGCCGCGGTTGAGCAGATGCCGGGCAATGACATAACCATCGCCGCCATTATTCCCCTTGCCCGCCAGAATCGTGACCGGACCGGGACAGAGTTCAGCAAAAACATCTTCGAGCTGGTCGACGGTCGCCTTGCCGGCATTCTCCATCAGAACCGGGCCGGGGACATGCCAATCCTCGATCGCTGCCCGATCAAGTTCACGCATCTGTTTTGCCGTCAGTAAAATCATTCTGTCTCCAGCACAACTGTCGCGACCGCGTAATCACCTTCATGGCTGTATGAAAGGTGCAGCCCGGAACAGTCCTGTCCATCGAAAATTTCCCGGGCCCGGCCGGACAACCGCAGCGATGGTTTGCCCAGCGGGTTCAATTCGACGGTCATGTCATGCCAAGAAATGCCGTCACGCAGACCGAGCCCGAGGGCCTTGAGGAAGGCTTCCTTGGCGGCAAACCGGGCCGCAAGATGTGGCGCCGGGTATTTCTTTGCCAGGGCATACTCGATTTCCCCGGCCGTGAAAATCCGCTCGATAACGGCCATTTTCCGATCAAGGAATTTTTCAAAACGGCTGATCCGTGCCAGATCAGTACCGATCCCGGCAAGCGGCGACATCTCAGCCCCCGTGCACCAGGTCGGCCATTTCTCTGACCGCCCGGTCCAGTCCGACCAGTACCGCCCGGGAAATAATGCTGTGACCGATATTGTATTCCTCGACTCCACCGAGGGCGATGACGTCGCGGATATTCCAGTAATCGAGACCATGCCCGGCATTGATGCCGAGACCGAGTTTACGGCCGGCCCGGATGGCGGTTTCGATTTTCGCCAGCTCATTCTTCCGCATTTCCGGCTTTTTGGCATCGCAGTAGGTTCCGGTATGGATCTCGATATAATCAGCGCCGACCCGGTGTGACATCTTGATCTGTTCGATCTCGGGATCAACAAAGAGGGAAACGGTAATCCCGCCCTGGCGCAGCATTTCGACCTGTTTCTTGACCAGCAGGCGGTGCAGGCTGACATCAAGGCCGCCTTCGGTCATCAACTCTTCGCGCTTTTCCGGAACCAGGGTCACCGCGTCAGGAAGTATTTTCAATGCAATCGCAACCATCTCGTCAGTCGGAGCCATTTCGAGATTCATGCGGGTCCGGATCGTTTTCCGGAGCAGCATGACATCACGCTCCTGGATATGTCGCCGGTCTTCACGCAAGTGAACGGTGATGCCGTCGGCGCCGGCCAACTCGGAAACCGAAGCCGCCGTTACCGGGTCCGGCTCGCTTCCGCCACGGGCCTGGCGAATGGTCGCAACATGATCGACATTAACTCCCAGTTTCGCCACGCCTAATGCTCCTCTCTGCGCCCGCCGAGGCTTTTTTCAACCGCGGTGGCGATATCGTGTGCCAATTCGAGAATCTGATCTTCCTTTTCTCCCTCCAGCATGATTCGCAGAAGCGGTTCGGTCCCCGAATAGCGGATCAAAACGCGGCCGCTGCCGCCAAGCTCCCGTTCGGCTTTACCAATCACCTTCTGCACTTCCGGAACCGTTTCAAGCTCGGCTTTGCGATCTACGCGGACATTAAGAAGGACCTGTGGCAGTGAGGTCATAACCTTGGCCAGATCGGAGAGTTTGCGGCCACTGCGCTGCATGATCGCCAGGACCTGGAGCGCCGAAACCATGCCGTCACCGGTCGTATTGTGATCAAGGAAAATCATGTGCCCCGACTGCTCGCCACCGAGGTTGTAGCCATGCTTGCGCATTTCCTCGACAACGTAGCGATCGCCGACGGCTGTCTTGACCACCTTGCCGCCAGCTTCACGAATGGCGATATCGAGCCCCATATTGCTCATGACGGTCGCGACAACCGTCTTCTTGGCGAGCTTTTTCTGCGCCAACAGGTCCGTCGCGCAAATCGCCATGACATGATCGCCGTCAATCAGGATGCCTTTTTCATCAACGAAGAGTACCCGGTCGGCATCACCGTCAAGAGCGATGCCGAGATCGGCATCATGTGCCCTGACCGCTTCCGACATGACATCCGGGTGCAGCGAGCCGCAGCCGGCATTGATGTTGGTCCCGTTCGGCGAAACCCCGAGCCGGACAACCTCGGCGCCGAGTTCCTCGAGAACGGTCGGTGCTATCTTGTAGGCAGCGCCATTGGCACAATCGAGAACAATCTTCAGCCCATTAAGGTCGAGGTCCCGCGGAAAGGAATGCTTGAGAAAAACAATATAGCGGCCGGCGGCATCGTCAATCCGGTAGGCCTTGCCGACATCGGAAGCAATCGGCCGAACCGAGTCGATTTTGCCGGAATCGATCAGATCCTCGATCTCGATCTCGATATTGTCCGGCAGCTTGAACCCGTCGCGCGAAAAGAACTTGATGCCGTTATCCTGGAACGGATTATGCGAAGCCGAAATCATGACCCCGGCATCGGCCCGCATCGATGCTGCCAGAAATGCGATCCCGGGGGTCGGCATCGGACCGATCAGGTAAGCGTCGACTCCCATCGAACAGATGCCGGCGACCAGGGCATTTTCGATCATGTAGCAGGAGAGACGGGTATCCTTGCCGATCAGTATCCGGTGCCGCCGGTCACTCTGTTTCTCCTTGAAGAGATAGGCCGCGGCCCGACCGAGCTGCATCGCAACTTCAGCCGTCATCGGGTAAACATTGGCGACACCACGGACGCCATCGGTTCCAAAAAGTCGCTTGGCCATCACTTCTTCGTTCCCTTTTTGCGTTCCGGCTTGACCGGCTCGATAACAACATTCACTTCGACCGCCAGGTTCTCCTTCAGAGAGGTGAACTTACCGACATAGTCGAGTGGCGTTTCAAGCTGGAAGCTTTCACGGACTTCCGAAATATCGATCGCTTCGGTCACAACCTCGTTGACATTCTTGAGCTCACTCCCGGCACCGACGACAACGACATTTTCCGGGGTGATTTCAATCTTTTCGACTTTAAGGCCCTCCGGAAGAATTCCGGAAAAGACCGTCCTGATCGGAACCTCTTTCTCTTTGACCTTTTCCAGCCGGACATCGACCACCGCCGGTGATATCCGGGTAATCTTCAATGTCCGCGGAATCGAGAAGGTCTCATCAAGACGCTTGAATGACGTCACTCCGGGTGCCAGCCCCTCAAGATCAATTGAAATATTCATATCGGCCGGAGCAAGATTGAGCAAAGCAGTGCGCGGTCCGGAGATCCGGACATCGACGAGGCTCGGGATCTCACTGGTGACAATCAGCCCCTCCGGCACATTCTGCAGCTCCAGAGGAACGGCGTACCCCTTCTCAATTTTCTGTTCCCCCATGACAAAGAACCAGAGGATCAACGCAAAAACAAACGCGAGCAGCTTCAGCATCAGGTTTTCAGTCAACAGATTCAGCATGGTTACTTCTTCTTTTTAATCTTCGGTTTGGTCCGGGGCTCGAGAAGTCTTTTTAGAACGCGCTGCAGGGCGGTGCTGTCAAGATCACGGGTCAGCCGTCCACCGACAACGATAGAAACCTTGCCGGTCTCCTCCGAGACCACGATCGCCACCGCATCGACCAGTTCGGTCAGCCCGATGGCAGCCCGATGCCTGGTCCCGAGTTTTTTGCTTATGGAAACATCCTGCGAAAGTGGCAGGAAACATCCGGCTCGCTTCAGACACCCCTCCTGAATAACCAGCGCTCCGTCATGAATCGGCGAACCGGGAAGGAAAATCGACTGAATCAATTCGCTCGATACCCTGGCATCGAGATCAACGCCGACTTCGAGAAAATCATTGATGCCGGTTTCCCGTTCAACCACGATCAGGGCGCCATGACGCTTACCCGCCAGACTGATCGAGGCCTTGGTCAACTCTTCGATCAGGACCGATTCTTCGCGAAATGAAAGATCGGCAAAGAACGGGTTGCGGCCAACATGAATCAGGGCCCGGCGGATATCGTTCTGGAAGATAACGATAATAACGAGAATAATCGACGCCAGGAAATTATCGAGAATCCAGTGCAGAGTATAGAGTTCTCCGACCTGAGAAGCGACGTAAACGATCAGGATGACCGCCAGACCGAGCAGCATCTGAACGGCCCGGGTTCCCTTGATCAGGAGAAAAATACGGTAGATAATAAAGGCAACCAGTAGAATGTCGAGCAAATCGAGCACCCACCTGAAGCCCTGGAAAAATTGAACAATATCACCCATGATTAAATGATTCCCGGTTCTCCGTTGAACCCTGAGACGATATGGCCCAGGCGACAGTAGCCGCTTCACGGCTCGGCCCGACATCGTGCACCCTGAAAATCCGTGCTCCGGCAGCCACGCCCATGGCAATGGAAGCCAGAGAACCGGCCAGGCGTCGGGCCGGATCATCCTGATGCAGAACTTTTCCGATAAAACTTTTGCGCGAGGTTCCGAGCAGAATCGGTCGGCCGAGAGACCGCAGTTCCCGTAACCTTCTCAGAATCTCAAGGTTCCCTTCGACACTCTTGCCAAAACCGATGCCGGGATCAACCGCGATATGCGTTATCGGCACTCCGGCATTGTCTGCCAGTGTTAGCGATTCATCGAGATATGCGCTGATCTCGGTCATGATATCCCGATAGGTCGTGTCAGACTGCATCGAGTCGGGACGCCCCCGGGTATGCATCACGAACAGACCGGCTCCGAGTCCGGCGACGACAGCAGCCATATCAGGGTCAAAATGCAGGCCGCTGATATCATTGACAAAAGCAGCTCCTGCTTCAACCGCCGCGCGGGCAACGTCGGCCTTGGTTGTATCGATTGAAACCGGCACATCGGCCAGCCTTACGGCGGCCTCTACCGCCGGTACAACCCGGGCCAGTTCTTCATCAATACTGACCGGCAAGGCTCCCGGTCGACTGCTTTCACCACCGATATCGATAAGATCGACACCTTCGTCAACCATCGATTCAATCCGCTCGCGGATTGAATCAGCATCGAGGTATCGTCCACCGTCGGAAAACGAATCGGGTGTGACATTGAGAACGCCCATGATCCGCGGTCGCGTCAGGTCGAGTCGGCAGTTTCGACCAAGCAGAAAAGCAGGCAACCCGGGGCTGTCGTCGGTTCGATCAGCCCGTTCAGTCATCCGTTTCCGGATGACCCTCGTTCAGACAAGGGCCATCTGCCGGAGCGACGGTCTCGCCTTCTTCACCGACATTTTCCTTGAGCTCCTCGGGTACGTCGTCGCCAAAAACAATTTTCTTCAATTCTTCGGCGTCCAGAGTTTCACGCTCGAGCAAGGCTTCGGAAATAGAGACCAAAGACTCCCGGTTCTCACTGAGAATCTTGGTGGTCCGGTCGTAACATTCCTGAACAATGCCGCGGATCTCCTTGTCGATTTCGATCGCCGTTGCTTCACTGTAATTCTTGGTATGACCGATATCACGCCCGAGGAAAACTTCACCTTCTTTTTCACCGAAGGTCAACGGGCCGATCTTGTCGCTCATGCCCCACTCGCAGACCATCTTGCGGGCCAATGCCGTCGATCGCTCAAGGTCATTCGAAGCACCGGTGGTCACCGAATCGAAGCTGATTTCTTCGGCGATACGGCCGCCGAGCAATGTACAGATCTTGGTATAGAGCCCTTCCTTGGTCTCGTTGTATTTTTCCTCTTCCGGCAGATACATGGTCACCCCCATGGCCCGACCACGCGGAATAATTGAAACCTTGTGCACCGGATCGGCCCCGGGCGTAACCAGAGCGACCAGCGCATGCCCCGCTTCATGATAGGCGGTCACTTTCTTCTCTTCTTCGGTAATCACCATCGAGCGCCGTTCGGCCCCCATCATCACCTTGTCCTTGGCCGATTCGACATCTTCCATTTCGACCTGCTTCTTGTCGGCCCGGGCCGCCAGCAGAGCGGCTTCGTTGATCAGATTTTCGAGATCGGCACCGGAGAACCCGGGGGTCCCCTTGGCGACAACCTCAAGGTCTACGTCCTCGGAAAGCGGCGTCTTGCGGGCATGGACCTGAAGAATCCGGGTTCTGCCCCTTACATCGGGACGCGGCACCGTAACCTGGCGGTCGAAGCGGCCCGGACGGAGCAGGGCCGGATCGAGAACATCCGGACGGTTGGTCGCGGCGATCAGGATGACCCCTTCATTCGACTCGAAACCATCCATCTCGACCAGCAGCTGGTTGAGGGTTTGTTCCCGTTCGTCGTGCCCGCCGCCGAGACCGGCACCACGATGGCGACCGACCGCATCGATTTCGTCGATAAAGATGATACAGGGCGCATTCTTCTTGCCCTGGACGAAAAGATCGCGAACCCGACTGGCGCCGACACCGACAAACATCTCGACAAAATCGGAACCGGAGATCGAGAAGAACGGGACACCGGCTTCGCCGGCGATTGCGCGGCCGAGCAGGGTTTTACCGGTTCCGGGAGGCCCGACCAGGAGCACGCCCTTCGGAATCCGGCCGCCGAGGCGGGAGAATTTCTTCGGATCCTTGAGAAAGGAAACAATCTCCTCGAGCTCATCCTTCGCTTCGTCAATCCCGGCGACATCGCTGAAGGTGACCCGCGCCATGGTATCGGAGAGCAGCTTGGCCCGGCTCTTGCCGAAGCTCATCGCCTTGCCGCCGCCCGACTGCATCTGCCGCATGAAGAAGATCCAGACGGCTATCAGCAGGAGAATCGGCCCCCAGGAGACGAGGAGCGTAAACCAGAAGCTGCGATCCTCGTCCGGCTTCGCCTCGATGACGACCCCCTTATCCCGGAGCTCGGAGATCATGTTCGGATCGTTCGGCGAATAGGTCGTAAACTTGCCTTCGTCGACATAGGATCCGGTGATATCCGACCCCTGCACCGTAATCTTCTCGACCCGGCCCTCTTCGACCGCGGTCAGAAAAGCGGTATAACTGATCGGTTTCTCATCCTGATTTTTTTGCCCCATCATGTTGAACAACATGATCATGACCAGACAGATCACGAGCCAGAGTGCGAGATTTTTATAGAACTGGTTCACCGTACCCCCTAAGAGTGTGTGAGAGTGGAAGTTTCGTTTGTAATCATGCGTAAATATTAGGCTTATGTAACACGGAAATTTAACACAAAAAATGACGCCTCACAAGCTATTCAACAGCTTGTTTTGGCGTAAGAAGTGTGATTTTTAAAAGTTTTTCATTGCCAACGGGGAAATATCGGCCGCACCGCCTCTTTCCGGCCAGCCAGATGATCTCTTCTCCGGTGCAAACAACCGGAGTTTTCAGCCGTTCTTCCCGTTCGACCTTGGCGTCAATAAAGTAATCCTTGACCAGCCGGGTCCCCTCCATGCCCGAGGGCTGAAAACGGTCACCGGGACGTGGTGAGCGGACGACCAGCGGAAAACGGAGCGCCGATGCGGGGAAGAGAACGGTTCGGTGGTCCTCCTCACCCTGGCCATTAATGCTGACCCGCAGGAGGTCACCGGATGGCAGCGCATAATCGCCCGGACCGGGAACAGACAGCTCAAAAGCTTCAACCTCGGGTCGCGATTGGCTGCACAGCAAACGGCCGTAACGACGTCCGACCCAGAGGCCCGGCAAATCAAGATCCGCCTGCGGACGACTGCCGGAGATCAGCGCTTCAATCTGGTCGATATGTCCGGCCTCGAGACCGGACAGATCATTGTGAACCTGCCGCAGGAAAGCACGGAGCAAGCGCCGCCGCTCAGCCCGGCTGATCGATTCGAGAACCGCGATCGGGAAGATGCAGCCATCATCGGCCGATTCACCATGCTCGTCGAGCAGCGTCCGGGACAGCCGAGCCCAGTAATCCTCCTCATCGGCCGCCTGGCCGGCCAGTCGATTCAGCGCATCGACCAGGTTCGGATTATACTCCGCAAGTTGCGGCATCAACTGATGCCGGATCCGGTTCCGCGTGAAGGCGATGTCGTCATTACTCGAATCGTCGCGCCAGGAAAGGTTTCGCTGCTGCAGGTACTCGCGCAATTCGTCCGCCCGGAAACCGAGGAGTGGCCGGAGGTACCGGTCCGCCTTCAACCGCATGGCGGCAAGGCCGCTCAGGCCGCTCCCGCGCAGCAGCCTGAACAGTATGGTCTCGGCCTGATCATCGCCATGGTGCGCAAGGACGATCTTTGCACATTTCTGCTGCCGGGCCAGCCGCTCGAAAAAACTCCGCCGGGCCTGACGCCCGGCCACCTCAATCCCGGTTTTCCGGGTCGTCGCCAGCTGCCTGACATCAACAGATTCCTGGAACAGTTCGAGTTGAAGCTGGTGACAAACATTGGCAACAAAACCGGCATCGGCAGCGCTTTCCGGCCGCAGTTGATGGTCAAGATGAGCGACGGCAAGTGAAAAAGGATAAGCCGGCGCCAATTCGGCAAGCAGATGAAGAAGGGCCATGGAATCAGCCCCGCCGCTGACCGCAACAAGCAATTTTTCATCGTCGGCAACGAGATCATCTGTGCGGAGAACCTGTTCGAGTCGCTTCAACATGTCAGTCATCTGGTCTCAAATAAAAAGCCCTCTCCGCGGAAACCGGAAAGGGCTTTTTGAAATGGTGGCGGTGCAGAGATTCGAACTCCGGACACTGCGGATATGAGCCGCATGCTCTAACCAACTGAGCTACACCGCCTTAAAATTTCAACCGCGCCTCCCGTGGAAGCAACCGGTATTAATCACTCAAGCTCATGACGGCCTGCTGACAGGTAGTCGCTTTACCCTTTAAATTCAAGGGTTTGCCAAATCAATCGTGGCGGCGGCCGACAGGGAGAAATTTATATAACAAGCCTCGGCTGATGTCAAGCAGAAAGGGTGGGAAAAACCATCACTCTGCATAGCCGGAGCGATACTTCCGGGCTTCGACTCCGGCCTGGGCAATCTGTGAAGGGTTAAGCAAGCCCTTCACCCGCGGCAGGGCACTCGCCGCATCGGCGTTCCCCTGTTCGGCGGCCAGCGAAAGCCAGGCGTAACTCTTCACCAGATCAGCCAGCACCCCCTTGCAGGTCAGGTAGTAATCAGCCAGATTAAACTGGGAAATCGGCTCGCCCTTGCGGGCTGCTTTTTCGAACCAGCCGATAGCCTTTCGGTCACTCTGCTCGACGCCGCGCCCCTGACGATACATCAGTCCCATGCTCGCTTCGGCTTCCAGGTGCCCCTGATTCGCGGCTTTCCGGTACCAGTCGGCCGCCTGGCGATCGCTCCTGAGCACGCCCTGCCCTTCGGCATACATCAGGGCAAGCATGTACTGGGCATCGGCGTCGCCGGTCCTGGCAACTTTTTCATACCATTTGGCCGCGGCGCGATAATCCTGCGGAACCCCCTTGCCCTCGTAATAGAGATCGGCCAGCTGTTGCTGCGAGCGGAGGTCACCATTCTCGGCCGGCTTCTGGTAAAATTCAGCGGCCCTGGCAAAATCCTGGCCGATCCCTGCGCCGAAGAAATACATATCAGCAGCAGCGAGACTTGATTTGACGTGGCCCTGCTCGATCGCCATGCCGAAATACTTGATTGCCTCGGCCGGATTTTTTTCACCGGCTATGCCATCGCGATAAATAACCCCGAGATTATACTGAGCTTCCTCGTCGCCAAATTCAGCCGCCTGTTTGAACCACTTGGCAGCTTCCGCCATATCCTTTTCAACACCTTCTCCGGTTGCGTATAGCATCGCCAGATTACTGATCGCCTCGGGCTGCTGCTGCTGCGCCGCCAGCCGGTACAGTTCGGCCGCCTTTTCCATATTCTGCTCAACAGACCGCCCTTCGGCATACATCCGCCCGAGATTCAGCTGCGCCTCGCGCAACCCCTGGGCGGCCGCCATTTCATACCATTTTACCGACTCGTACTCATCGACATAACCCCCTTCACCGGTTTCGTACATGCGGCCGAGCGTAAACTGGGCATTAACATCGCCGGCTTCGGCCTTGTCGAGAAGTTCATAAATATCGACTGCCGCAAACAGGGGTGAAACAAGCAGTCCGAGTATCAGCGTGATCAGGATTGTATTTCGCAACATGGTTGTCCTCATTTTTTGTGCAAACAAGTTCAAGCAGGCATCGACAACACAAAAGACTCGCGTTGCCGCCGTTCCGGAATCATCGCAAGCATCGCCTCGGCTTTTTTGCGGACATTATCCGGAACAACTATGTAATAGAGAACCTGGTTCTCTGATGCATAAACAGCAAACGTTTTCAGTTCGGCCCGGGCCGACGGAGCATCGAGACTGCCCTCTGTTTCCACCTCGAACAGGACCTTGCGGCCGTCTTTTTCCGCCATAACATCGGGGACAAAATGATGATCGTGCTCCGTTGAATATATCGGCTCCGGCCGCAGGCTGGCAAATCCTTCAAGGTGCCCAGCCCGGATCGATTCATAACCCCGCTGCTGGAGGTTAACGACCAGGGCATCGATCAAATCCAGATGCTGCCGTTCTTCAGTCGCTGAGCGAATTGTCATTTTGACATACCCTTCACTCCCCTCACTGAACGAATAAAACGGGATCACTTCCTCAGGCTATTCCATAGCTTTATACAGTAAAAGCCTGGACGATACAACAGAAAACAACCCTAACTACCTGAAATCATGAATAAAAAACAAACTAATTAACAGCAACAACCATCCCTTCGCGCGGCGTGAAACCCTGCCCGTTTGCTCCGGAAAACTGAAACGGCAGGGAAACCAGTTTCATCCCGGCATTCTTCTGGATAACAAAGTGCAGATGCGGCCCGGTCGAATAACCGGTATTACCGGAAAGGGCGACCATCTGCCCGCGGATGACCCGGGTGCCGATCGGGAATTGCAAGGTTTCCAGCTTCAGATGGGCATAGACCGCCATGGTCCCGTCATCATGCAAAATCCTCACATAATTGGCCTGCTGGGCAAACGCCTCGTCATCAACGCCGCCACTGAAGAAATCGTTGGCAACATCCATAATGACCCCGCTCCGGGCGGCATGAACCGGGGTTCCTTCCTCCATCGGAATATCGACGGCATACAGGTTCTGTTCATCATTATGAGTCGAGTCGCCGTGAAACGCCTGGGAAATCCGGAAAAACTTGCCCACCGGAACCGGGATACGGTAAGGCAGGGATGGTGTATGCGTGGCCGCCGGATCGCCAAAGACAACCGAGTACGAGTACCGATAGGAGAAGCTCCGGAACTTCCGCTGCTGCCTGACCTGCAGGGCCGGAACCTCATCACGCGGCGGCACCACGAACCGCATCGGCAGCTCCTTATCGACGGTTACATTCTCCCGCGATGCCATCGTCAACTCAACTTCGACCGGGCCGTAGTACTGGTTGATTGCCTGCAATGTCCCGTAGGATCGGGTTCCGCGCAGGTTCATAAAAAAGCGCTGATCGGGCTCTTTTTTCTCGACCTGATCAACCCGGACCGTTTTGCTGCCGCTCAGTTGGCGGTCGGTGAAGGTCACATTGCCGCTGTCATCAACATACTTGAACAGCTTTTCAGCCAGGCCGGCATTCGGCCAGCCACAAAAAGCGACAAAAAGAAGAGAAAAGATTATTGGCAAGCGACACGTCATGATGACTCCGAAGCGGTAGTCATTTATTGTAAAAGATTTATCGCTAAAAAGGGAAGCGTCTTATCGTCCTGCAGTCCCTCTTACCCCCGCTCGCGGACTACCGATTCCAGCCACTGATCGAGATCGGCAAAGCGGACCGGCTTGGCAAAAACCTTGCAGCCGAGTTCAATCGCCTGGGCCCGCAGCTCGTTCGGCAGGTTGGCTGACATCAAGGCCTTGTGTTGGGCCATGGCCCGGCACCCCCAGTCATGGCGGCCGGAAAGGTACTGAAGGCCGGTCATCTCCGGCATCCACTGATCAATGATCAGCACATCGGCGCACTCATCGTAACCATGACACAGCCGATTCCGGTTGCCATCGCAACGTGCCGGGTGATCCGCGCTGACAACATCGTAACCCTTCTCACGAAAATAAAGGGCCAGAGAATCACGGATGCTCTCTTCATCATCAATCACAAGAATGCGCAAGCTCATATTAAGTCCCGGATACAAAAAAGGTCTTTTCTCCGATAAAAGAAAAGACCTTAACGCCGGCTCTATCGCCAGCTGACTCTTCGGTAGCCCGGCTGTCCTTAACAGGACCCGTGGCTTTGCGTCCCGCGGTTACCCGCGGTTTGCCATTATCGGAGTTACTTATTTTCTATACACTTAGCCAGTTAGAGCTTCCGATGTCAACATAAGTTTTTCTTATTAAACACCTTCAAGACAGAATATTTCGCCGCTCACCGCCTGGCTGGCGAGCTGCTTTTTCTTCCGGCCACCTACTCAAGAGCATAGCCGGCCTTTTTCCAGCCATCGACGCCATCGAGCAAGGCGGCAACATTCTTGAAACCCTGGTTCTGGTATTCGGCTGCCCGACCGGCAGCGCTGTCCTCCTCCGGTTAGGCGCAGTAGAAGATCAACCCTTGCTCGATCCGAAGATCGGGCAAACGAGCCTGGAAATCACCGTATGAAATCGCCCCGGAAAGATGCATCTTGTCGAACTTTTCATCTGAATCGTAGGCACAGACCAGCAGCGCTTCACCCGAGTTGACCCTTTTATACGCATCTTGCGGTGTCACTCTTTTAATATTGACCTGACTCATGGTACCTCCCGTAAAATTCCGCTTGTTCTGTTTATAGAAGCATAGCATCAGACCGATCAAATTAAAGGGGACCGGCACCTTTTCTGCGCAGTCCCCTGCAAACAAAAAGGGACCTGCTTAAAAAGCAGATCCCTTTAACTTTCTGGTTGCGGGGGGAGGATTTGAATTCCCCCACAGTCATTTATCTTACATGTCGATATTACAAAAACCTCTAAATATCAGCAAGTTAAAAAAAAGGGCCCTCCGGAATTATACGCCAAAACCCATACAACCCCACCTATCCCCACAGATCCCAGGAAAGTTTGAGGAAAGTTTCCTATTTAAAAGACAGCACCTATCCATCCACTCACCAAGTTCACTATAGTGAATTTTTTTCTTGCAGACACACGCATTTTGGCTCACTATAGTGAATAAAAAGAGAAAAAGAGCAACTAAAAGACCCGCAGAAGTTCACTTAAGTGAACTAAAAAGACAAAAAAAGACAATTTCAAATCACTATAGTGAACCAAATGAACTGTCATATCGAAATATATCTAAACCACAATTGGCATACAGCAGCAATATTTGAACCCGACCTCCAAACTCTAGAAAAAGGTGTAATGGGTGGCTGCCGACTTAATTATGACATAGATTTTGCTGTTGAAAATCTTGGGAACAAAAATGCCGAACTTATTCCGGGATTAACCGTTGGGTTCGAATTATATCGCTTCAAAGAATGGCCCGCTTTTTTGGTTGATCTCTTACCAGCAGGAGCTGGTAGACGAGCCTGGCTAAAACGAATGCAAATCAAAACTGACGGACCACATGTTGAGTGGCATCTACTTTATAAAGGCGCAGGAAATCCGCCGGGGAATTTGCGGATAGCGGAAGCTGTCCCAGAACCGCCACCTGATCAATTTATAATCGGGTTCCCGAGACAAGACATCATTGACCAGCAAGAGGACTTTCTTGAATACGCAGAAGAGCGCGGTGCATATGTAGCTGGCGCCTCCAGCGTTCAAGGCGAAGCGCCAAAATACATGTTGGTTGAAGACATCAAAGGGATGTTTCATGCTGATGGTGCAATACCAGATGACAAAATAAAAAAATACTGGCTTGTAAAATACCCTAGAGGGAAACGTACCGATGACCGCAACCAATTGGTGTTAAAAAATGAAGCCCACTACCTGGAGGTAGCCAGAACATTTGGAATCAATGTCGGAGAAAAATTGACATATGAAAATGGGGCGTTATTTGTGCCCCGTTTTGACAGGAGAATTATTAACGGGAAAATAGACAGGCCTGGAATGCACAGCCTGTATGCCGTGGCTGAGATACCCGGGTATGGTGCAGCCGTTAATCACGACATTTTCTGCGAAAAATTAGCCCGGGTTGTTACAAACCCGGGAAACGAAATCCGGGAATACATATTGAGGGACATACTAAATCTAGCCCTTCGCAATACCGACAACCACGGTCGCAACACTGCAATAATGAGAGCGGGTGACCAAATCAAGTTGACGCCACTTTTTGATTTCGCACCAATGTTCCTTGATCCAGAGGGAATTGGCAGGGTAACGCGATGGGAAGATGAACGCCCAGGAGAGCAGCCAGACTGGAACACTATATGCGACAAACTTCATTATGCCCTAGACCCTGAACAAACCAAGAGATGGCTTCAGGGATACGCCAAAGACGTTGAACGACTTCCCGTGACCATGAAGGAATGCAATGTTGATGACGAAGTTACTGAAAAATTAACAAAACGCATAGAGGCCGTTGCGAATAGTTTAAATGAAATTCGCCCATAAAATGACACTGCCTCTTTGGGAGCAACTATGAAACGACCAAGTGCTCAAGAAATGACATTAATGAAAGAAGATCTTTACCTGGGGCTTGCAAAAGGAGAACTGAGCATAAGAGAAGCGACTCTTAAAATGCGAAAAATTCTGGGTATGACTCAAAAAGAGTATGCAAAAAAAATTGCCGGCGTATCACCTCGCATCCTAAGCGCTTTTGAAACTGGCACCGGAAACCCGACCCTGGCAACACTCGAAAAAATTGCAGCGCCATTCGGCCTTGAAGTGACATTCCTCCCTCCGGAGTCATGGCGGATTCATCCCCCGAACACAAAGTAAAAGGGGACAGGCACCTTTCCGGAGCCAGTCCCCTAAAAAAAAGGACCTGCTTTTCCAGCAGATCCCTTTATTATTTTGGTTGCGGGGGGAGGATTTGAACCTCCGACCTCCGGGTTATGAGCCCGACGAGCTACCAGACTGCTCCACCCCGCGACAACGGAGTGGGAATATAGCCTTTTGCCGTGGCGATGTCAACCCCTCATCCCTTATTTTTTCCAAGTATTTTAGCGCTTTCTTACGATCGGCTTAACCTTGAACTCTTTTTCGATTTTTGCCTTCAGATAGGAAACCTTGCTCTCGCCGGTGACCGGACCGACAAAGACCCGATACCAGACCCCCTTGCTGCCGAGATCAGCCTGCTGAACGTAGACGTCATAGCCGCCCTGGGTCAATTTACCGAGAAGCTTGCCGGCCTCATCCGGCTGCGGAAAGGAGGCGACCTGAAGGATGTATGCAACCGTCTCCGGGTCGGCCTTCGGCCGGCTGGCCGTTTGAACCGGCGCTGCCTTCGTTTCGACGCTTTCGGTTTTCGTCGGTTGAAACACCTTTTCCGGAATCGGCTTTTTGACTTCCTCATTCGTGGCGGTGGCAGCCTTTGCCGTTGGCTTTTCAACCGGCAGGTTGATACCGCTGCCGAGCGGCGGCTGCTCCCCCTTGGGCAATGATTCATAGAAGGTCAGTTCATCGGCCTTCTTTTCCGGTGCCTCTTTTTCGATTTTCTTTTTCGCCGGAACCTTCTTCGCCTCGGAAGCGGTCAAATCGACCGTCTCCTCCTGGGCGCTGTTGCGTCCGACCATGTAGCCGGAGGCGAAAAAGACGATGGCGATTGTCAGGATAAAGGCGATAAAGACAAAAGACTGCTTCTTCTCTGATCGCCGGTCACTGCGGGTGCGAACTTCTACCATGACTGAAACCTTTCACATTACATTGATGTCGGGGCTGAGACCCCGAGCATCTGCAGAGCATTCGCCAGGACAATCCGTACGCAAGTGACGAGATAGAGCCGCGCCTGCGCTGTTGCCTGATCATCTACCAGCACCTTCTGCCGGTTGTAGTAGCTGTGGAACAGGGCGGCCAGATCATGCAGATAATAAACGATGCGGTGCGGCTCATAACCGGCCGCCGCCTGTTCAACCACTTCGGTCAGACGGTTCATCTGCTTGGCCAGGGCGAGTTCGTCGGCATCGGTCAGAACAGAAAAATCGACTGCGCCGGCTTCAGGCAGGGCGACTCCTGCCTGCTCGGCATTGCGTTGAATGCTACAGACCCGGGCATGGGCGTACTGAACATAGTAGACCGGGTTTTCGTTGCTCTGCTTTTTCGCCAGTTCGAGATCAAAATCGAGCTGGCTGTCGGAGCGACGCATCAAGAAGAAATATCGGCAGGCATCGCTGCCGACTTCATCGACGACTTCGCGCAGGGTGATGAAATTACCGGAGCGCTTACCCATGGTAAACGGTTGCCCGTCGCGCAGCAGATTGACCATCTGGATCAGCAGAACCTCGAGATCCTCCGGCGGATGTCCGAGCCCGGACAAGACCGCTTTCATCCGCGGCACGTAGCCGTGATGATCGGCGCCCCAGACATCGATAACCCGATCAAAACCGCGTTCGAACTTCTCCATGTGATAGGCGACATCGGAAGCAAAATAAGTGGGGCTGCCATCCGACTTGATCAGAACCCGGTCCTTGTCATCGCCAAACCCGGTCGTCTTGAACCAGAGGGCGCCCTCCTCTTCATAAGAGAGCTTTTTGTCAGCCAGCTTGCCGAGCTCGATATTGATCATATCACGATCATACAGGCTCTGCTCGCTGTACCAGTTGTCGAAGGTGATGCCGAACGCCGCAAGGTCACGACCGATCCAGTCGAGGATATGGCGAACACCGAAGGCCGAACAGCTTTTGATGGCGGCTGATTCATCAAGATCCTGCACCGCCGGCTCCTCTTCGCGCAGCCTGGCCGCGAGCTCCTTGATATAATCGGCCTGGTAGCCATCCTCGGGGAACGCGATCGTTTCGCCGTTCAATTCGCGCAAGCGCATCCAGATTGATCGGCCGAGGGTCACAACCTGGTTGCCGGCGTCATTGACATAATACTCGCGCTGCACATCGAAGCCGGCCGCCGCCAGAATCGAGGCGACGGCATCGCCGACGGCGGCGCCGCGGCCATGACCGATATGGAGCGGTCCGGTCGGGTTGGCGCTGACAAATTCGACCTGGACTTTCGTCCCCTGGCCGACATCGGAGCGCCCGAAAGACTCTTTCTGCTGCATGATGCGATCAAGAACCTCGTACCAGCAGGTCGGATTGAGGAAAAAGTTGATAAACCCGGGCCCGGCGATCTCGACCTTCGACCAGAACGGATCAGCACCGAGGGCGGTGACGATGGTTTCGGCAATCTGGCGCGGCGCCCGCTTTTCCTCGCGGGCCAGCAGCATCGCCACATTCGATGCAAAATCGCCATGTTCGCTCTGCCCAGGAATTTCGATCACAAAGTCGGGGATAACGCCGGAAGAGAGCACTCCTTCGGCGTAACAGTTATTGAGGGTATCGTTGATTTTACTGCGTAGCAGATCCTTCATTATGGTTCTTCACTTTCCTGTTTATCGTGCCCTTTTAACTGCAATTCACTTCGGCGGAATCGGGGCATTTCCATGGCAGTCGCCACGCATGGGAAGGGTCCGGTGCGGCCGGTTCCCGGAACACCAGCAACTCCTGTTTTACCGATATCGCTGCCGGGGATCAACCGTGAATTCCATGCAACGAACGGGTCATGTTAGCCGCCGCCGGAGGTGGTGTCAACCCGGCTGTTTTCCGGGTGCTCTTCTCCGTCATCGAGTTTCTGGTCGGTCGGCATTTGTGGAGGTGACTGCTGTTGATTATTGTGAAACTGATAAACCTGCTCATCCGGTTTGACCATGCCGAGTTCACGCCGGGCGATGTTTTCAATCGTCTTGAGATCCTCACGGAGCGCATCGATCTCCTGGCGCAACTCGTCGTTCACTTTTTCCAGGTCGGCAATTTTCTGTTCAAGATCGGTTTTCTGCTGATAGGTTTTATAGACTTTCAACACCCCGCGCTCGCCGAACAGGGCGAAGCCGAGGAGCAGCAGCACAAGGATAATGAACCAGGGGGGAATGGTTCTTTTTCGATGTTCTTTTATTTGGTTTGCTTCGGCCATATCGATTCTTGCAGCGGCTGGTCAGATTCGTGCTTAATGTGCCACAGCGCGCGCAAGGTGACCAGCACTTTCTGCAAGAAAAATGGCTGGGGGAAGAGGCAAGGAGAAAAATGCCTGACCCTTCACGCCCAGCGTCTTGCGACTTGTCAGAAAAAAAACCCGCCGGGTCTCCCCGGCGGGCTGTTGATCACGATCCAACCGACACCAGCGGCCTGATCTTTTCCAGAACCTTGCTGCCGATCCCTTTGACCTGCACCAGGTCATCGACCGTTGCAAACGGTCCCTGCTCGGTCCGATGCTGGATAATGCGGCCGGCAGTCACCTTGCCGATACCCGGCAGGGCTAACAGTTCGGTTTCAGTCGCGGCATTGACATCAATCAGCATTTGAGCCTGCTCCGTTTTTCCGGAACTGCCTTCAGCAGCGACAACCGGCTGGGCAACAGCGATGACAGCACAACAGACGAACAGTACAGCAATAACGATTTTTTTCATGATTTCCCCTCACTTTAACGATTCAGTAGTGAATGTTTTCCGGCAAAAAAAATGCTGCCAACTCCCCCCTCCTTTCAGCGCCAGATTAACTGCTCGCCGGAATACGGAGCAGCCGCGTCAACATGGCAACGGAAGAAAGTTTAACCGGAAAAAACGGTGCGTCAAGTTTTACAGGAAATTTTTTAACGGCCGGATGACCGTCTCGAGGAGCCGGTTTTTCGAAAGACCGCTCAGGGAAAAATTGATTTCGTATTTATCTTCATCCGGCCGGTCACTGAAACCAAACATCACGCTCCAGCATTCACCCCGGTATTCAACCCGGGTCACCGCCTCGAGCATGAGGACGGTTTCGAGATCGCGCCGATGTTCATAAGAGACAAAGAGCGGGTCGAACAGGGCCAGATCAACGCCGCCGGACAGGTAATCGAAATCATTTTTCAGATATTGGTAATTGATCAGCAAACCATTGCCGTGGCGATCATGCAAGCCGCCCCAGACCGCCCGGCTTTCGACGTAACGGGCATTATCGTTGGCGTCGTAGGCGATATCGCCCCGCAAAAAACTGTACGGAGTCGGCCGGATAATCAGTTCACCCCGAACCGGTGAAAATGGCCGGTTCTGGTCAGGGAGAGGGCCGGGATCCCGCTTCCTTTCCCGGATATCGTAATCGACCGCGAGGCGGAGGCTGCCGACCTCGCGAAAGCGGGGGGTTCCGTCATCGTCGACGCTTCGGGTGGTCAACCGGTTCATCAGCTCAAAGGTGACCAGGTTGACCGGATCAATCCGGTCGCGGCTGTCGAACTGCGGCAGATGACCCTGATCGACATTCGGGATAAAGAGGTAATGCACCATCGGCTCGACGACATGCCGCAAGTGCGTGACGTCACCGGTGTCGAAGGTAAAAACCCGGGCGACCCGACTACCGACGGACAGGGTCGCAATCGGCAACCCTTCCTGTTCGCTCACATCGTTAAACCGGTAATTGCGTTGCAGCCAGGAGACGGTCGGCACCATTTCCAGGTAACGGTTGACCAGCAGGTCGGTCGCCAGCATCGGCTGCAGCCGCAGGCGTCCCCCCTTCGGTCCGTCCCGATGCCAGAGATAACCGGGCTCGGCCAGAAATGAGGTGAAAATCGGGGTTTGACCCCAGCGTTGCGGCAGGTAATCGAAGCGGACTTCCGGAAGGTACTGCAACTGGGTAGCGCTGCTCTGCTCGAGGTCACGGTTATATTTGGCCTGCGCGGAGAGATTGACCTGGTTCCAGCCGCGACTCAGGTAAACGATCGATTGCACCTTCTCGCGGTTATAATCGTCAGCGGTCCGCCCGAAAATCTCGTAGTAATCCTTTTCGCTGACATATTCAGCGTCAATGACCAGCCGGACCTGACCCGGCAACAGGCCGTCATGATCCCATTCGGTCAGGGAACGATCCGGCTCATCGTCGAACCCGCTGATAAAATTCGTATAAAGTCGTCCGGTACGGCTCTGCGGCGGCAGGTAGCGGAACTCGAGACCGGTTCCGATTCCGAGATCAGACATGTAATCAATCTCGAGGGTCGCATCAAGATCCTGGTCAATAACCAGATAGAGCGGCTGCCGGTAGCGGTTGCCGAGGCGGCTTGAATGACTTATTTCGGGAAAGAGCAGCCCCGATTGACGTTCCGTTTTGGCGGGCAGCGCGATATACGGGAGGTACAGAACCGGAATATTTCGCAGGTAGAACACGGCATTGCGGGCCCTGGCGTAGCCTTCGACATCGACATCGAGGCGGCTGGCGGTCAATTTCCAGGCCGGACTCTCGCCGGGGCAGGTGGTGAATGACCCGCCGCTGACCCGGTAGCTGATATCACCCCGCTTCTCGATCAGGTCCCCCGAGAGGAAGACATTGTAGGCGGAGAGCCTCGCTTGACCGTTGCTGAGCTGTCCCAGCCCCCGGCCGAAATCGTAACGGATCGAATCACCGGTCAAGACACCATCCGCAGACTCCATCCGGAAACCGCCGCCGCAGACCGCTTCGCCACTCTGTTGATCCCAGTCGGCTGAACCGGAGGTCAGCAGCAGGTCACCCTGGCGGATCTGTACATTGCCTTCGGCCCGGTAGAGTCCGGTCTCCTGATTGAGCACCAGGCTGTCCGCCGACAGGTTGACCGGCTCGTCGCTCGCCGCCGCCAGGCAGTTCGCAGCCAGCAAAAACAACAGAAATATCAGGAAACCTGTTCGTCGCACCGGCGACCTTCCTCCTGCAAAATTATTTCTCGTACGGCAGCCACCAGGAAAAGCGACCCGGCCACCAGGACAATTTCCGAATCGGCAGCGGCGGCCTGCACGGCATCCAGGGCTGCCTCGATCGAAGCGAAGGATGCCGCGCGGACGCCGTGCCGTTCGGCAATCGCGACCAACTCGGCCGTCGGCTTTGCCTCCTCTACCGGCGGCTCGACGCAGTAGAGTGCCGCGCAGGCCGGAAGCAGCGGGATCAGCACCTCTTCACTGTTTTTATCAGCTTTCAGCCCGACAATCCAGTGAACATTCACCAGATCCTGTTGTTCGAGATATCGGGCCAGAACATTGGCGGCCGCTCCATTATGGGCCCCGTCGAGCAGGATCGACCGCTTGGCCAGCCACTCAAGGCGGCCCGGCCAGAACATTTTCTCGACGCCGCTGCGCAGGGCAATCGCCGGCAGATCGTAACCGGCCGGCTGCAGCATCTCGGCAGCCGCCAGTGCTGTCGCCATGTTGGCAAACTGGTGGCGGCCCGGGATGCCGGGCCGGATTCCGGCGATAGTCTCTTTGATGCCCCGGTAATCGAAGGTCTCGCCGGCGTCATCAAAGTGGAAGGACTTGCCGCAAAAAGAGATTTCGGTACCAACTTTTTTCGCCTCGTCGAGCAGGGCCTCTTCGACTTCGATCACCTGCGGCGCACTGACCACCGGCACCCCGCCCCGCATGATTCCGGCTTTTTCCCGGGCGATCGAATCAAGGTCTTCGCCGAGATACTGCTGATGATCGCGCGCCACCGGGGCAACCACGCTGAGTACCGGCGCGATCGCATTGGTCGCATCAAAACGACCGCCGAGGCCGACTTCAAGGACAGCGACCTCGACCTCCTGCTCGGCAAAAAACTCCAGGGCCAGCGCCGTGGTGAATTCAAAGAAGGTGATCGGGATCGATCCGGTTCGGGTTCTTAGCCGGGCGACCAGACGGGCAATCCGGTCATCCGGAATCATTTCACCATTCACCCGGATCCGTTCATTAAATACATGTAGATGGGGAGATGTATAGAGGCCGGTCCGGAAACCAGAATCCCTGAGAATACCGGCGAGAGCCGAGGCGATCGAGCCCTTGCCGTTGGTGCCGGCGACCAGAACCGATTTGAAGCGGTTCTCGGGATGATCGAGACGGGACAAAAAAGTCCGGATATTCTCCAGGCCGAGCTTGATGCCGAACTTCTGTAGCCCGTAGAGATAATCCAGACTTTCCTGACCGGTCATCAATCAGTTTTTCGTGAAGATTTTCAACACCTGCGCCAGTTTACTTTTCATCTCCTGGCGCCGGACAATCATGTCGACCATGCCATGTTCGAGCAGGTATTCGGAACGCTGGAACCCTTCAGGAAGCTTCTGTCGAATGGTCTGCTCGATAACGCGCGGACCGGCAAAACCGATCAGGGCCCGGGGTTCGGCAATATTGAGGTCGCCGAGCGTGGCAAAGCTTGCCGTAACACCGCCGGTGGTCGGATCGGTCAAGACCGAGATAAACGGGATTCCGGCATTCTTCAGCTTGGCCAGCGCCGCGCTGGTTTTGGCCATCTGCATCAGCGAGAGAATACTCTCCTGCATGCGGGCGCCGCCGGAAGAAGAGAACACCAGAACCGGTGCGTTGAGTTCGAGACCGCGCTCGATCACCCGCGTAATCTTCTCGCCGACAACCGAACCCATACTGCCGCCCATGAAAGCGAAATCAAAAACGGCGACAACAACCTTCAGCCCTTCGATATCACCCTCACCGCACTTGACGGCATCGCCGCCGCCATGTTTCTTGACCGCAGCCTTGATCCGCTCCTTGTAGGTCTTCGAATCCTTGAAGTTGAGAAAATCGACCGGCATCATTTCCGCGTCCATTTCCACAAACGTCCCGCTGTCGAGAACCAGGTCGATCCGTTCCTGGGCACTGACCCGGAAGTGATAATCGCACTTCGGGCAGACATTGAGATTGCGCTCGATTTCCTTGCTGTAAATAATCTCTTCACAGTTTTTGCATTTGGTCCAGAGCCCTTCAGGCATATGGACCTTTTTCTTCTCAACCGGCGTAATCGGAGCTTTCGATTTTTTAAACCAGGGCATAACGTTTCCTTTTATGAATTGCGGCAGCTATATTTCAAAAACCTCGCCACCATCGAGAACCTGCAAACGGTCGTCTCCGATAGCAGCCAATTCTTCATGGAGTTCGTCCAGAAATTGCGGTTTCATATGAAAGACCTTGATCGGAATATCCCGATCACCAAACTTTACCAACTCATCCTTGAGCATGGCCGGGGTCAGATGGCCACTGATTTTCGCCAGATGTTCCATCCGGTTCGGGAAGGAGGCCTCAACGAAAGCGATTTTCAACTGCTCGCACTCACGGGCCATCTGCCACAGGTCATCGGTCGTGGTCGTGTCGGCCGAATAAAAAAGTGCACTTTCAGCGGAGCGGACACAGTAGCCGACAGTATAAACGGTGTGGTTGGTCCGGGTCCAGCGGAGATGATAGCCATTGACTTCACCTTCACCACTTTCGTCGAGCGGGATCAGCTTGATTGTCGGCGCGCCCTGACCCGGAAGTTTCGTAAAATCGGGCCAGACATAATCATTGAACAGATGATTTTGGACCGCCTCGAGGACCGGTTCAGGAGCCCAGATCCGCATCGATTCAGGACGCCCGAATATGTTGTCAGCGAGAAAAGCAAGATCAACGATATGGTCCATATGGGCATGGGTCAGAACAATCCCGTCGAGCGCCAGCTGTTCATGCTGCGACAGAGCGCTCGAAATGGTGCCGGCGTCGAGGAGAAACGTTTCATCGAGCAGCAGGCTGCTGGTCGAATAACCGGGGATACGCGAACCGAAACAGCCGAGGACACGAATTTTCATACGTGATCTGACCCGCCGCTGCTCAGGCAGCCGGGCGGACTCCCTCTTTTAAAGAAGATACAAATTCCCTGACCCGCGGCAATAATTCATCGCTCTTGCCGTGGGCCTCGATAACTTTAACAAGGGCACTGCCGACAACAACAGCATCGGCAAACGCGCTGACGGCGGCCGCGTCATCCCTGGTCGAAATTCCGAATCCGACCGCAACCTGAACCCGGCTTTTTTCCTGGATCCGACGAACAGCACTCTCGATCGAGGCGGCATCGACCTGTTGACTTCCGGTAACCCCGGTCATCGACACGTAATAAAGGTATCCTTCCGCTTTTTCAGCGAGCACTGTCATCCGCTCATCCGGAGTGGTCGGCGCCAGAAGGGTAATCAGGTCGAGCCCCTGCTTTTGCATGTCGGCATGAATTTCAGCCGTTTCTTCAGGCGGCAAATCAACCAGCAGCAGGCCATCAACTCCGGCAGCGGCGGCATCGACCGTAAAACGGGACGGGCCATAATGAAAAATCGGATTGTAATATCCCATCAGGATTATCGGAACGTTGCTGCTCTTGCGTACATCCCGGACAATTTCGAGAACTCCGGCCACCGTCGTGCCTGACTTCAGTGCCCGCTCGGAAGATGCCTGAATCGTCGGGCCGTCGGCCATCGGATCGGAGAAGGGCACACCGAGCTCGATCAGGTCGGCGCCCGATTCAACCAGAGCGTGAATCAAATCGACCGTGGTCTTCATGTCGGGATCACCAGCCGTCAAAAAAGGGACCAGTGCCTTGTCGCCCCGCTGTCTGATATCTTCAAGTTTTTGTTCAATCCGGCTCATAGTTTTACCAAAGATTTGATCCAAGTTTTAAAGTTTAATGAAAAATCACCGTCATTTCAACCGTTTTCATCGGCCAGAGTCCGTGTCTCAACCAGGAATTGACGAAACATCGGCGCCGTCATTCTCCCGGTCTGAACATTGTAACGGCTGGTATGGTAGCATCCGGCGAGCCAGAGCCGCTCGCTGATGCGATGCTGTACCCCATGCGCGAAAGGGTATGCGGCCGGGCGCTCAATCGCACCGACTGAACGAAAATACTTCAAACAGCTCTCAAAAGCCCCCCGTCCGAGTCCGATAACAACCCGGAGACGGTCCAGTTCTGCCAGCTCGGCCGCCATGTAGGATCGGCAGGAATTGAATTCCTCCCCTTTCGGCTTGTTTTCCGGCGGCACGCACTTCACAGCGTTGGTGATATAGAGATCGTTCAGCTCCAGGCCATCGTCGGCATGTTCAGCATCGGGCCGAGAGGCAAAACCGGCTTCGTGCAGCAACGGATACATGAAATCACCCGCCCCGTCCCCGGTAAATGGACGTCCGGTCCGGTTGGCCCCATGCGCCCCCGGAGCCAGCCCAACCAGGCAAATCCGGGCAGCAGGATCGCCAAACCCGGCAACCGGACGATTGTGATAATCAGCCCGGTTACGCCCTTTGGCCGGCTTGATATTCTGTCGATAATCGACCAGCCGGGGACACCTGCAACAGTGATCGAGGCCGTCCAGCTCAATGGTCGACACTTACGTTTTTCCTCCCGGCTTTGCACCACCAGGTCGATTTCCTCCGCCCTGTGGCCGCCGGCGCCGGCGCCGATGAGGTGGTTTGCCGGAGCCGCCCCGTTTCTCGGGAACCGGTGCTTTCTTGTGCGCAACCCCGCGCTTGTAATCATTACAGAGATCTTCTTCCATCGGCACCGCACTCGGAATCTTCATGCCGATATACTCTTCGATATCGGGGATATGAAAAGCAAGGTCTTCATCGGCAAAACTGATCGCCTTGCCAACCGCTCCGGCCCGGGCGGTTCGGCCGATCCGGTGAACGTAATCTTCCGAATCCTGCGGCAGGTCGTAATTGAATACGTGGCTGACATCTTCGATATGCAGGCCGCGCGAAGCGACATCGGTGGCAATCAGGAAGCGGAGACGCCCCTCCTTGAAATCATCCATAATCCGCAACCGCTTTTTCTGCGGGATATCACCGGAGAGAACCGCGGCCTTGTGATCGTTGTGTTTGAGCCGACCGGCCAGATGCTCCGCCTCTTTCTTGGTGTTGACAAAAATCATGATCCGTTCGGCGAACTCTTCCTTCTGCAGCAGACCGAGCAAAAGCGGGAATTTTTCGCGGCGCGAGACATGATACAGGATCTGCTCAACTTTTTCGGCGGTGACCTGCTCCGGTTCAATCTGCACCTTCTCGGCGAGATTCATGAACTCGTAGGCAAGCTCCATAACCCGGTGCGAAAGGGTTGCCGAAAAAAGCATGGTCTGGCGTTTTTCGAAAGGCGGCAACTTGCGCAGGATAAAACGCAGATCCTTGATAAAGCCCATATCGAACATCCGGTCGGCTTCATCGATAATCAAGGCTTCAATGCGGTGCAGGGAGAATACTTTCTGCCGGAAATAATCGATCAGCCGGCCCGGGGTCGCGACAATAACATCAACCCCGTCCTTGAGCGCCTGCCGTTGCTTGTCGTAATCGACGCCACCGAAAATCGGCTGAACCTTGAACGGGCAGTGGGCGCCAAGCCCTTTGGCATCTTCGCAGATCTGCACCACCAGCTCACGGGTCGGGGCAATGATCAGGGCCCGCGGGTTGCTGGAGGTTCCTTTTTCGTTCTGCGCCAGCTTGGTAAACAGCGAGATCAGAAAGGCCGCAGTTTTGCCGGTTCCGGTCTGGGCCTGGGCGGCGACATCGAGCCCCTTTAGCGCCAGCGGAATCGACTCTTCCTGGACCGGCGTCAGTTCGGTAAAGCCAACCTCGTTGATGCCACGCATCAGGTCAGCCGGTAAATCGAGTTCGGTAAATTTCATTATTTTCTTTCAGCTAAAAGTTATCAGGAGTCAGGCCAGAGGATCCGGAAAGAGTAAAGCCTTTCCCTGACAACCGGATCCGTAACCCCTGGTTTAATTGACGAGTACTGCCGATCAGCCTGCGCAGCCTTACAACTCGACCCCCATTGCATCCGCAACCGTATCGATATCCTTATCCCCTCTTCCCGACAGACAGACCAGAATAATCTGGTCCCTGTCCATCTCTTTCGCCTGTTTGCAGACGTGAGCAATCGCATGCGCCGACTCGAGCGCCGGGATAATACCTTCAAGTTCGGTCAGCAGCTTGAAGGCGTCGAGGGCTTCAGCATCGGTAATCGAGACGTATTCGGCGCGGCCGAGTTCCTTGAGCTGCGCATGTTCGGGGCCGACGCCCGGGTAATCAAGACCGGCTGAGATCGAATGTGCATGCTCAATCTGCCCGTCATCATCCTGCAGCAGGAAGGTCTTGTTGCCATGCAGGACGCCGACCGATCCGGCTGATATCGAAGCCGCATGTTTGCCCGAATCAACCCCGAGCCCGGCCGCTTCAACCCCGATCAGACGGACAGCCTGATCATCGATAAATGGATAAAACAGTCCCATCGCATTCGACCCACCGCCGATACAGGCAACCGCCGCATCGGGCAGGCGCCCTTCGGCCTCAAGCATCTGTTTTTTCGATTCACGACCGATCACCGCCTGAAAATCACGCACCAGCATCGGATAGGGGTGTGGCCCGGCAACGGTACCGATAACATAGAAGGTGTCGCGGACATGAGTCACCCAGTGGCGCAGCGCATCGTTCATTGCGTCCTTGAGGGTGGCGGTGCCGCTGGTCACACCATGGACAGTGGAACCGAGCAGTTTCATCCGAAAAACATTAATTGCCTGGCGGCGGATATCCTCGGTCCCCATGAAGACCTGGCACTCCATACCGAACAGGGCGGCAACGGTAGCGGTGGCGACGCCATGCTGGCCGGCGCCGGTCTCGGCAATAACCTTGTTCTTCCCCATGCGCCGGGCCAGCAGAATCTGGCCGACGGTATTATTGATCTTGTGCGCACCGGTATGATTGAGGTCCTCGCGCTTCAGGTAAATCCGGGCGCCGCCAGCATGTTCAGTCAGGCGGCGGGCAAAATAGAGCGGACTCGGCCGTCCGACATAGTTGCGCAGATAGGAATCGAACTCTTCGAGAAACTCCGGGTCATCCTTGACCTCGGCATAAGCTTCTTCAAGTTCGAGCAGGGCCGGCATCAGCGTTTCGGCAACATAGCGTCCGCCAAACTCACCGAAATGCCCTTTCTCATCGGGAAAACTGTATTGACTCATCACTTGAAACTCTCTCTGGCGTTCGTAATAAACGCCGCTACTTTCTCCGGATCTTTTTTTCCGGGCATCTTTTCCACACCACTGGAGACATCGACCCCCTGCGGTCTAACCATTCTAACAGCTTTGGAAATATTCTGCGGGTTCAAACCACCCGCCAGGATTATCTTCGTTTGCGTTGCCAGTGTGGCCGCCAGATTCCAGTCGCAAGCTTCGCCGGTGCCACCGAACTTCTCCGGGTGCCAGGCATCAAGCAATATCGCCACCGCCGGGTAGTCCTGCCAGCTCCTGACGCTCTCTTCGTTGCGTACGCGCAGGGCCTTCATCACCGGCAGTTCGATCCGACGGCAGTAGTCGGGTGTTTCATCGCCATGCAACTGCACAAGACCGATACCGCTCTCGGCCGCGACCCGGTTGACCACTTCCGCCTGTTCATTGACAAAAAGGCCGACCTTGATCACTTCACCGGGGAGCTTGTCGATGATCGGCCGCACCTCGGCCGGGCTGACGCCGCGCGGGCTGTCGGCATAAAAAACAAACCCTAAAGCGTCCGCCCCGCATGCCACGGCATGCAGGGCGTCCGACTCATTGGTGATTCCACAAATCTTGATCCGGAACATGGTGTCCGAAATAACTCCTTAACCGATTTCAACCTTCGGCAGATGCGACAACGAATCCTTAATCGCTTCTTCCGGGTACTCGTAATCCTCCAGCTCGCCGGAGAAAAACGCGTCATAAGCGGCCATATCAACGTGGCCATGCCCCGAGAGGTTAAACAGGATGGTTTTCTCTTTACCCTCTTCCCTGGCCTGAAGCGCTTCGTCAATGGCGCCGCGAATGGCATGCGACGACTCCGGTGCCGGAATAATTCCCTCACACCGGGAGAACTGCACCGCCGCCTCGAAACAGGCGATCTGCGGTACCGCTTTGGCCTCTACGACCCCGGCGTCTACCAACTGCGAAACCAGCGGCGCCGCACCATGATAGCGCAATCCACCGGCATGTATTCCCGGCGGCACAAAATCGTGACCAAGGGTATACATCTTGGCAATCGGCGCCATTTTTGCCATATCACCAAAATCAAAATCATAAACACCCTTGCTCAGGGTCGGACATGATGAGGGTTCCATTGCCAGGATTTTTATATCCTTGCCGTTCGCCTTATCAGAAATAAACGGGAAAGCCAGGCCGGCAAAGTTGGAACCACCGCCGTGACAACCGATCACAACGTCCGGGTAGTCACCGGCCAGCTTCATCTGCTCCTGCGCCTCGAGACCGATAATTGTCTGGTGGGTGCAAACATGATTCAGAACACTACCGAGGGAGTAACGGGTATCCTCCCGCGTCGCTGCATCCTCAACCGCTTCCGAGATGGCCAGGCCTAAAGAACCGGGGCAATCCGGGTCGGCTTCAAGGATCAGGCGGCCGGCGTTGGTCTTGTTTGATGGCGACGGGATGACATCGGCCCCCCAGAGCTGCATCATGCTCTTGCGGTACGGCTTCTGAGTGTACGAAATCTTGACCATGTAAACGGTGCATTCAAGACCGAACATCTGGCAGGCCAGAGCGATTGAGCTGCCCCACTGGCCGGCACCGGTTTCCGACGCAATCCGCTTTGTTCCATACTCCTTGTTATAGAATGCCTGCGGAACTGCGGTATTCGGTTTGTGCGATCCGGCCGGCGAAACGCCTTCGTACTTGTAATAGATTTTGGCCGGGGTACCGAGCGCTTTCTCGAGGCGATGCGCCCGGAACATTGGCGACGGCCGCCAGAGCCTGTAAATTTCACGAACCTCTTCCGGAATCTCAATCCAGCGCTCCTGTGACACTTCCTGTTCGATAATCTGCATCGTGAAGAGTGGCAACAGGTCGTCCGGGCTGACCGGCTGCAAAGTCCCGGGATGAATAACCGGGGCCATCGGTCCTGGCAGGTCCGGGATAATATTGTACCAACGCTTCGGAATCTGGTCTTCATTCAATAAAAATTTAGTCTGCACAGCGCGACCTCCTTGTCATTAATTTCACTGCAAAAGCTGCTGTAGTTTACCTGAAATATCCCCTTCACGCATCAGGCTTTCACCGATCAGAAACGCTCCGGCGCCGGCCTGCTGCAAACGAACGATATCTTCACGACTGTTGATCCCGCTCTCCGAGACCACCAGGTGATCACTGCCAATCGACGGGACAAGACGCTCTGTTATTCCCAAATCGGTGACAAAACTCTTGAGATCGCGGTTGTTGATGCCGATCAGCTCGACCGGAACCCTGAGCGCCACATCGAGTTCTTCTTCGTTGTGTACTTCGAGCAGAACATCGAGCTGCAGTTCGGTCGCCAGGGCAGTAAACTCCTTGAGTTCCTGCTCGGCGAGAGCGGCGGCAATCAACAGGACAGCGTCAGCTCCGGCCGCCCGCGCCTCGTAGATCTGGTAAGGATCGACGATAAACTCCTTGCGCAACAACGGGATATCGACTGCTGATGAAATCTGCAGCAGATAGGAAAGCTCACCATAAAAGAATTCCTTATCGGTCAGCACCGACAGGCAGGTCGCCCCGGCCGCTTCGTAAATCCGGGCGATGGCAACCGGATCAAAGTCAGGTCGGATAATCCCTTTTGAGGGCGAACCTTTTTTAACCTCGGCAATAATCGCCGTTCCGTTGGCCGCCTTTTCTTTCAGGGCCCGGGCGAAACCGCGAGTCGGACCCATGGTCAACGCCTGCTCCTGCAACATCTCCAGCGGGACCCGGTCTCTGGCGTCGGCGACTTCTTTCTCTTTATGTTTGAGTATCTTATCGAGTATCATCACTTAATGTGGTTTGCATATAAATTCTAAAGCCGGCCCGCCTTGCGCCCTTGCATTCAACCAGCTTTTTACTGGTTCGTAAACGCAACGAGTTCGTCGAGCTTTCCTTTTGCTCTTTTTTCGTCGATCGAGGACGCCGCCCTGGCCAGCCCATCGCTGACATCATCAGCTACACCGGCTGCAACCAGGGCATGGGCGGCATTGATCAGGACAATGTCGCGGTGCGGGCCGGTCTCGCCTCCGAGGATGGCGTTGACAATTTTGGCATTACGGACAGCGTCGCCCCCCTGCAGCTCTTCAAGCTTGCAGCGGGTCAAACCGAAGTCCTCCGGCTCAATCGTTGCGATGGACACACTGCCGTCCTTGATCGCGGCAACCCGGGTCGGTCCGGTTATGGTGATTTCGTCCATGCCATCAAGACCGTGCACGACGAAGCCGCGTTTACAGCCAAGACCAGACAAAACATTGGCCATCGGCTCAACCAGGGACTCCTGATAAACACCGAGCACCTGCCGGTCAGCCCCGGCCGGATTGGTCAGCGGGCCGAGAATATTAAAGATCGTGCGGATACCGACTTCGCGCCGCGGGCCGATAGCATGCTTCATCGCACCATGCAGGGCCGGGGCAAAAAGGAAACCGACGCCGACCTTGTCGATACACTGCTCAACCGTCTCCGGCGACACCTCGAGGTTGACCCCGAGCTGTTCGAGGACATCAGCGCTGCCGCAGGCTGAAGAGATGCTGCGGTTGCCATGCTTGGCGACCTTGATCCCGCAACCGGCAACGACGAAAGCAACAGCAGTCGAAACGTTAAAGGTTTTGGTGCCGCTGCCGCCGGTGCCACAGGTATCGAGAATGGTTTCGCGGTCAGCGTTGATCTCCTCGCGGTCAAGACCGATCTCGGCACCAACCCGGATCGGCGTTGCCCGGGAGCGCATCACCCGGGCGGCGCCGGTAATCTCCGGAACCGTTTCGCCCTTCATCCGCAATCCGGTAATAAAGGAGGCAATCTGCGCCGGAGTCGCTTCGCCACCCATAATCTGGTCCATGACATCAATCATCTCACCCTCGGTGAGATCCTGCCTCTCAACAACCTTGGCTATCGCTTCCTTGATCATTTTCCAACCTCTTGAAAAGAAAATCTTTACCTAACGCAAAGCCGCAAAGAAAACAAAAAAGGCTTAATGGAGAGGTGGAGAGGAGCAGAGCCGGAGAGAACTGCTCTGATAGTATTCCTTCTTGATCTCTCTCCTTCTCTGTGTCTCTCCGTTAAAAAAATCTTTTTGATCTTCTTGTTCGCTTTCCCCTCTAATCATTGTACCTTTGCGTCTTTGCGTTAAAAGCATTCTGCTTTTATCTCTTACTCAAATCGAGATAATTCTTCAGCAGCTTCTTCCCCTCCGTCGTCAGGATCGACTCCGGGTGGAACTGCACCCCCCAGACCGGCAGCCTTTTGTGCCGAACGCCCATGATGACATCATCCTCGGTCCGAGCGGTCACCTCGAGACATTCGGGCAAGGTCTGTTTTTCACCAATCAGAGAATGATAGCGGGTCGCGACAAACGGATTCTCGAGCCCTTGCATCACTCCCTGATCGTTGTGATGAACCAGGCTGGTTTTGCCATGCATCAGCTTTTCGGCGCGCAGAATCACACCCCCAAAGGCCTGAATGATCGACTGGTGGCCAAGACAGACACCGAGGATCGGAATTCTACCGGCAAAACGTTGAATGGCGGCCACCGAGATACCGGCTTCATTCGGCGTACAGGGCCCGGGAGAGACGACCAGCTGGGCCGGATTTTTCGCAGCAATTTCATCAAGCGTGATCTTGTCGTTGCGATAGACCTCGATGTCGGCCCCGAGCTCACCAAGGTACTGCACAAGGTTATAGGTAAATGAGTCGTAGTTATCAATCATCAGGAGCATATCAGTAAAGCCCCTTCCGCGCTTTGTCGATCGCCTTGACAACCCCCTGAGCCTTGTTGATCGTTTCGGTATATTCCGACGCCGGGACTGAATCGGCGACGATGCCGGCCCCGGCCTGCACGTAAATACGATCATCCTGGATCACCAGGGTACGGATCGCGATAGCGGTATCCATGTTGCCGTTAAAAGAGAAGTAGCCAACAGCGCCGCCGTAGATTTCTCGGCGGCATGGCTCGAACTCGTCGATAATCTCCATCGCCCGGATTTTCGGTGCCCCGGAAAGTGTTCCGGCCGGGAAGGTCGCGCGGAAAACATCGAAGGCATCAGAGTCTTCTTCGAGTTCGCCCTTGACGTTGGAGACGATATGCATCACATGTGAATAGCGCTCGATCACTTCAAGCTCGCTGACTTCTACGGTTCCGGTCTTGCAGACCCGGCCGAGATCGTTGCGGCCAAGATCGACCAGCATGATATGTTCGGCCAGCTCTTTTTCGTCGGCCAGCAGCTCTTTCTCAAGAGCGAGATCCTCTTCGACCGTTGCGCCGCGCGGCCGCGTCCCGGCGATCGGCCTGACATCGACCCGCGAACCTTCCTTGCGCACCAGAACTTCCGGCGAAGCGCCGACCACCAGAGTTTCGCCGAAGCGGAGGAAAAACATGTACGGAGACGGATTGATCGTCCGCAGCGCCCGGTAGATATCGAACGGATCGCAGGTCAGCTCGCCGCAGAATCGCTGCGAGAGTACGACCTGGAAAATATCACCGGCCCGGACATACTCCTTGCAGGCTTCAACCGCCGCTTCGAATTGTTGCCGCTCAAAGTTCGGTTTCAATTCGAGTTCGGTCTGGTCCGAGACCCGCTGCTCAGGCAGGACCAGGGGTTGGCGCAGTTTATCGATCAGGGCATCGATCGCGGTCAGTGCATCCCGGTAGACATCAGCCGGGTCCTGGCCCGAATCGACGTGGGCGTTGCAGACAACCTTGATCGTCTGCCGCATATTGTCGAAAATCAGCAGGGTTTCGGTCAGCAGAAAGCAGCTATCCCAGGTTCCGATCTCACGCGGATTGCCGTTCGGCAGCTCTTCAACAAAACGGACCATATCGTAACCGAGATATCCGACCGCACCACCGAAAAAACGGGGCAGTGCCTCCAGCTCAACCGGCCGGTAAGGCGCCATGAAGGCTTTCAGCTCAACGAACGGATCGGCACACTCGCCGGAGCGGATGACCGTGTCGCCATCGAGGATCTCAAAATACTGATCGCGGCTACGAAACATCTTGCCGGGACCGGCTCCGAGAAATGAATAGCGTGCCCATTTCTCGCCCCCTTCGATACTTTCAAGCAAAAAAGAGGTCTTGCCGTCATCGATCTTGCGGAAGGCGGAAACCGGGGTTTCCATATCGGCAAGAATCTCACGGTATACCGGGATCAGGTTACCTTTTTCGGCGAAAGTTTCAAATTCGGGAAGTTGCGGTGAATACATTCAGTTATTCCATCGGTAAAAGAGAATCAAATTAGCATGGATAGATTGAAGTGGTCAAGCTGCAGCTGCTCCGTAACTAACGAAAATTCAAAGATTTAAAGCAATAAACTGTTGACCCGGGCCAGGGAATTTTGTAAGGATATTGGCGTTTGGCCCAACCCACAATCCAACAACGCAGGGAATTGAAATGATCAAGGCAGAAAAACTCGACACCGTGACTGTTCGTTACCGGGGAACCCTGACCGACGGCACGCTCTTTGACGAAACACCGGACGAGAAACCTCTCAAATTTATCATAGGGAAGCAGGAGGTTATTGCCGGTTTTGATGAGGCGGTTGAAGGGATGTTCCAGGGCGAAACCCGCACCTTCACCATTCCGTATACAAAGGCTTACGGCGAGCGGAAGGCGGCCCTGATTGAAACCATCAAGCGTACCGACCTGCCGGACGACCTCGAGATAACCGCAGGGGCACGGCTTGAAGTCACCCAGGAGGATGACTCGATCTTCCATGTCAAGGTGACCGAACTCAGCGACTCCCACGTAACCCTCGATGCCAACCACCCGCTGGCCGGAGAAGACCTCACCTTCGAGATTGAACTGCTCGCCGTCGAAAAAAAGCCGGCGGTACATTAAAAAGCCGTTTACACTCCCGACGACCAGATCCTCGCCCAGATACTTTTCAATCTGCTCAAATCCCGTTTCGGCTCGATCCGTACGGCCGGCTCCGCTTTGACGTGCGGGTTACCGATCCGGCCGACACCAAAAGAGAACACGTAGTCCGGCTCGTAACCCATGCGCAGGTCACTGACAACGACCCTGTCGCCATCCTGCCAGACCTTGAAGTACCCCTTGGTGAACCATTGCAGGCGCTGCACCGGCCAATGCTGTTCGACTCCCCGCAACAGGTCAACCCGGCTCCGATAGTGCTTCAGGGTGGCCTGCCCAGATCGATCAAGCAGTGAGTAATACCCTTCGAAATAGTTGCCGTCGGCCTGCATCCCGACAATCCGCCAGAGCGCCGTATTGAACGGCCCGGCGCTGACCAGAAGCTTCTCGTAAGGAACGTTCTGTCGTGCCAGCGATTGCTCGACCTGCACTCTCACATAAAGCCTGGCGCCGACACTCCAGGCCAGGTAAAGGGTGCTGACAACCAGCCCGGCCCGGTTGGCAAGATGGCCGCGGTTCGTCTGCCGCGTCATCACCAGGGCCAGGATAACACCGATCACCAGGGGGAGAGTGTAGAATGGATCGATTATAAAGAGCGAGGCCCAGCCGGCCGGATAATGCCACAAAGGCCAGAAGATCTGCGTGCCGTAGACCGTAAAGCAATCGAGCAGAATGTGGGTCATGAAAACAAGCCAGACCAGCCAGGTCCAATTGCGTTCATACAGCCCGGTTTTCGGGTGCAGCTTGAGTATCAGCCAGACAAAGAGCGGAGTCAGGGCCGAAAGGACAAAGATTGAATGGCTGAAGCTGCGGTGGTAGGTGAAATCCTTGACCGGATCGAAAAACGGGACAAAGACATCGAGGTCGGGAAAGGTGCCGAGGGCTGCACCCCAGAGGATCGCCTTATGACCTATTTTCCGCCCGAGGACCGCTTCTCCGACCGCGGCACCGAGAGTGAGTTGAGTTAACGAATCCATAGTTTCAGTCTATGCCTCTCTATCGATTCGAGTCAACCAGCTGATTCCTGTCTTGCAGAATGTCTATGGGCTAAAGTCTTCAGGTATATTTGAGAACAGGCTATGGCCGGTCTTACCGGAGGCTGTAATACTACGTGGTCAACTCTTCAGGAAATCAGCATATCCAGGTCATTGACTGTTGGCTCGACTATCAAGCACATTAAATTTGAGAATCTTTTGATTGTAGGCTAACAGAAGGTCACTCTTTTTTAAAATACCGAGCAAATCACCATTTTTCGACAACACAGGAAGGGTGGAAATTTGCTTCCCCTCAAAAATTTCGAAAGCTGTTTCAAGATTATCGTCTGGACGGACAATCACTACACGCTTCGTCATTATCTCCGAGGCGACGACCAGCTTGCCGAGATCGCCAACTTCGGCAAGGAATCCCTTCAGGTTGCTCATAGACAGGATTCCGACCAGACGATCCTGATCGTCAAGCACAGGGAAATGGGGATAAAAACTTTTTTCAGCCACTTCCAGAATGTCGACAAGAAGCATCTCTTGAGAAATTGTTTCAAACTCTGTAGTCATAAACTTCTCAACTGCCATTGAGCGCAACAGGTTGACATCGCTACCCCGAACCATTCTTATCCCCTTGCGCAAAAGCTTCGTTTCATAAATTGAATAGCCGTAGAACTTCTGCACCGTCACCAGGCTGGTAATGCAACATGTCATCAAAGGGAGGATGATTTCAAAGTTATAGGTCAGTTCGAAAATTGTGAAAATTGCGGTAATCGGTGCCAGGGTTGTACCCGCCACAACAGCACCCATTCCGATAAGACTATAGGCGGCAGCTGTGCCAATATGGCCGGGGAGCAATTGCGTCATCAACGCGCCGAAAAAACAACCCAGCAGGGCCCCCAAAACCAGTGAAGGGGCAAAAATACCACCGGAAAAACCGGCGCCCACCGAACCGGCCGTTGCCATCAGCTTCAGGAAGAGAATTAACAGCATCAACCATATCCCCATTTGCGACGTCAAAGTCAGGTTGATGGTTTCGTAACCGACTCCGAGGATATGCGGCCAGCCTATGGCGATGCCACCTACAAACAAACCGGCAAATGCCGGCCTGTATGAAAAGGATATATTTGCTTTAGCAAACATGTCCTCGACAAATGAAACTGATTTAATAAACAGAATCGACAGGAGCCCTGCGATAAAACCGAGAAGCGCATAGAGAAGAAGTTCACCGTAGCTGACCATTTCAAACAAAGGGACCTGAAAAGTGGGCAGACTCCCGAGAAAATGATGTGAAACGACCGTTGCAGTCACTGCCGAGATGGCAATGTGGCTGAGATAGCTAACCTGAAAATCGACAAGAATTATTTCTGCCGCAAACAACATCCCAGCCATCGGCGCATTGAAGGTTGCAGCGATTCCGGAAGCCGCACCACATGCCAGGAAAACGCGACGCCATTCGGCTGGTAGCTTGATAAGTTGTGCCAGAGAAGAGCCGACCGAGGATCCGATGTGGACAACAGGTCCTTCACGGCCGACTGACGCGCCACAACCTATTGACAGGGATGTAAAAACTGTTTTGAACAGTGCGGTTCGATATTGAACATTGCCTTCCTTGGTGACCACCGCTTCAATGACATCCGGCACACCGGCGCCACGCGATTCAGGAGAATACCGATTAATTAAAGGGCCTATCACCAGTCCTCCTATCAACGGGATTATCAGCACAAGATACCAGGGATAGTGCTGATTAACATCAAGGAGTGCCAGCGGGTCGGGCCAGAACAGTTCTGTTGTAAAAAACAGAAGATAACGAAAAGCAACAGCCAGCCCCCCTGTTATGAGGCCAACCAATATCGCAAGAATCAGTAGAAAAATCAGGTTTTCACGACCGGTCAGAGTGTTCCACGCAAGTCTCATGGCAGGAGCTCTCTTGTTACTCTAACTTGGCAAACTATAAAGTTAAAAACTGTGAAGCAAATTGGTCAAAAGCAACATTTTTACTGATTTTCAAATAATATCCTATAATACCACGACCACTTAGTCGAGATATTACAGGTTGCCTGAAGGGGCCACCCCTGTGAACGAAAAAAGGCGGAGCCAGTGCTCCGCCTTTTACTTGATCAATATTCGAGAAAAATCACTTTTCTTTTTTATCTTCTTCAGCCGGTGCTTCTTCAGCCTGTGCTTCTTCAGCCGGTGCTTCTTCGGCCGGTGCTTCTTCGGCCGGTGCTTCCTCGGCCGGTGCTTCCTCGGCCGGTGCTTCCTCGGCCGGTGCTTCCTCAGCCGGTGCTTCCTCAGCCGGTGCTTCCTCAGCCGGTGCTTCCTCGGCCGGTGCTTCCTCAGCCGGTGTTTCCTCGGCCGGTGTTTCCTCGGCCGGTGCTTCTTCTACGGCAGCCTCTTCAACCTTCGGGGCAGCCTTCTTGGCCGGTTTCTCTTCCGTCTTCTTCTTTTTCGGTTTCGGTGTAAATTCCTCCTCAACCAATTCGATCATCGACAGTGCTGCGTTATCACCGGAACGATAACCGAGCTTGACGATACGGGTATAACCACCCGGCCGGTCGGCATAACGGGGTGCCAGTCGCTCAAAAAGTTTGGCCACGACCTTTTTGTCGCGAACGACTTCAAGGGCCTGACGCCGGGCATGCAGCGTCCCTTTTTTGCCAAGCGTGATCATCTTTTCGGCGAGCTTGCGCAGCTCCTTGGCGCGAGCATCGGTAGTTGTGATACTCTCTTTATCGAGCAGAGATGTCACCATATTGCGAAGCATGGCCTTGCGGTGGCTTGAATTACGGCCCAGGCGACGGCCTGATTTTCTGTGACGCATCTTAAGACTACCTTTCCAGATTATTCAAAGAGAAGATCAGACGTCTTCTTCGCTCTTCTCGATCATTTTGAGATATTCGGGGTCCGGGAAGTTCTCCAGGCCCATTCCGAGGGTCAGGCCCATTTCGGAAAGAATATCCTTGATTTCATTCAACGACTTGCGGCCGAAGTTCTGGGTCTTTAGCATTTCAGCTTCGGACCGCTGAACCAGATCACCGATCAGGCGGATATTGGCATTCTTGAGGCAGTTGGCGCTCCGGACCGAAAGTTCAAGTTCCTCAACCGAGCGGTAAAGGTTCTCGTTGATCTTCTTCGATTCCTCATCCTCTACCACTTCCGGCGGCTCGTTGTCTTCATCGAAGTTGATGAAAATCTGCAGCTGCTCCTTGAGGATCTTGGCAGCATAAGCGAGTGCATCGTCGGGGCGAACACTACCGTCGGTATGGATTTCAAGGGTCAGCTTGTCGTAGTCGGTAATCTGACCGACACGGGCATTGGTGACCGCGAAATTGACCTTTTTAATCGGCGAGAAGATTGCATCGATCGGAACCGTCCCGACCGGCGCGTTCTCATCGCGATTGCGCTCCGCCGGAACATATCCCTTGCCGGTGGAAACGATCATGTCCATCTCCAGATCACACTCCTTGCCGCAAGTGGCAATGTGGTGCTCCGGGTTGAGGATCTCGACATGGGAATCGGTCACGATATCGCCAGCAGTGACAACTCCGGCGCCTTTTTTGACAATCCGGATATTGCGACTTTCATGGCCGTGAACCTTGAGCAGCACGCCCTTGAGGTTGAGGACGATATCGGTCGCATCCTCAGTGACTCCCGGTACCGTCGAGAATTCGTGCAGGACGTTCTTGATCCGGACCGAAGAGATCGATGCCCCCTGCAGAGAAGAAAGCAGGATTCGGCGCAAGGCATTACCAAGGGTGGTCCCGAAGCCACGTTCAAACGGTTCGGCGTAAAATTTTCCATAGGTATCGGTCAGAGAATCTGACTCAATCTGAAGCCGCTTCGGCTTGATGAGTTCTCTCCAGTTTCTATACATGCGTCTCCCCCTTATTGAGGTTGCATTGAATCAGCGAAAAACGCCTGATTACTTGGAATAAAGTTCGACTATCAGCTGCTCATTAAAGGCCGGGGTCGTCATCTCCGCTCTTACCGGAATTGTCTTGACCGTCCCCTTGAAAGCGTCGCGCTCCAGCTCAACCCAGGAGGGAACACCGCGACGCATGACACCGTCGAGCGCTTCGTTGATCCGGGCAATCTGGCGGCTCTTCTCACGGACCTCAATGACATCACCAACCCGCACGAGATAGGAAGGCACATTGACTTTGCGGCCATTGACCAGAAAATGGCAGTGGCGCACAAGTTGCCGTGCTTCCGAACGGGAAGTGGTGAACCCGAGGCGATAAACCATGCTGTCGAGACGACGCTCGAGAAGAATCATCAGGTTTTCACCGGTAACACCCTTCATCCGATCGGCACGGGCAAAGTATGAGCGGAACTGTTTTTCGAGCAGTCCATACGTTCTTTTGACGCGCTGCTTTTCACGCAACTGCAGACCAAAGTCGGAAACCTTGATCCGGCCCTGGCCATGCTGACCCGGAGCATAATTGCGGCGTTCAACAGCACATTTATCGGTATGGCAGCGGTCGCCCTTGAGGAACAATTTCATGTTTTCCCGTCTGCACTGACGACAGACAGAACCAGTATATCTAGCCAACGGTCGTTCTCCTTTGCTTAAACTCTTCTGCGTTTCGGCGGACGGCAACCGTTATGCGGAATCGGTGTTACGTCCTTGATCATTGTCACGGTCAATCCGGCGGACTGCAGTGCCCGCAAAGCCGATTCACGGCCAGACCCAGGGCCTTTGACCCGAATTTCAACACTGCGCAAACCATGCTCCTGGGCTTTCTTGGCTGCTTCTTCCGCTGCAACCGAAGCTGCGAACGGAGTGCTCTTACGCGAACCCTTGAATCCCTGGCCACCGGCTGTCGCCCAGGAAATAACATTCCCGGCAACGTCGGTAATGGTGACAACCGTATTGTTGAATGTTGCCTGGATATGAGCAATTCCGTTGGCAATATTCTTCTTTTCTGACTTTCTTCTGACTTTCTTTCCTGGTTTAGCCATGATTATTCACCTTATTTTTTCTTGCCGGCAACAGTCTTGCGCGGTCCTTTGCGGGTCCGGGCATTGGTTTTTGTTTTCTGACCACGAACTGGCAGGCCGCGACGATGGCGCAGACCGCGGTAGCAACCGAGGTCCATCAGGCGCTTGATATTCATCGCGGTCTCACGACGAAGGTCACCCTCTACCTCAAAATCACGGTCGATAATTTCACGGATTTTGCCAACTTCGGCTTCGGTCAGATCATCCGACCGGGTGCCGAAATCAACACCGGCCTCGGCAAGAATTTTCTGGGAAGAGGAACGGCCGACACCATAGATATAGGTGAGAGCGACCTCAACCCGTTTGTTTTTTGGTAAATCAATACCAGCAATACGTGCCAATGTTTCCTCCTATCCCTGTCTCTGCTTATGCTTGGGGTTCTCGCAGATAATTCTGACAACTCCCTTGCGCCTGACAATTTTGCACTTGTCGCACATCTGTTTGACTGAAGCACGGACTTTCATAACTTCTATCCTTTTTTCACTTTCGCCTCATCGAAAAGGCGGTTTGTTTTATCGTGAGCATCGACTCAAAGAGCCGTTAAAATCTCGGGTCCGTTCTCGGTAACTGCCATTGTATGTTCGAAATGACAGGAAAGTTCACCGTCAATCGTAACCGCGGTCCAGCCATCTTCGAGGACCTTGACACCCGGCCTGCCGACGTTGATCATCGGCTCTATGGCAAGAGTCATTCCAGCCTTCAACCGCGGCCCCTGACCTTTCGGGCCATAGTTCGGAATCTGCGGAGCTTCGTGCAGCTTGCTGCCGATGCCGTGTCCGACAAATTCCCGGACCACGGAAAAGCCTTCCTTCTCGACATGTGTCTGAACTGCATTCGAGATATCGGAAAGCCGTCCTCCGACCACCGATGCCTCTATCCCCTTGAGGAGAGACTCTTCGGTAATCTTCAACAGAAATTCCGTCTTCTCGTCGATCTTTCCGACCGGCATGGTGAAAGCCGAATCACCGTGATATCCGTCGTACAGTATGCCGAAATCGATACTCAGAATTTCCCCTTCCTGTAACGGTTGATTATCGGGGAAACCATGAACAACTTTTTCATTCGGCGAGGCGCATATCGCATACGGAAAGCCGCCGTAGCCTTTGAAGGCCGGTTTGGCCTTGCGTTTTTTACATTCCGCTTCGGCCAAACGATCAAGTTCAATCGTCGTGATCCCGGGTGCGATTCGCTCTTTCATAATCGCCAGGACTTCGGCCACCATCCGGCCAGCGACCCGCATTTTCTCAAGTTCATTAGCCGACTTGAGTACGATCAAATCAACCCGCCTTCAGCAACTCGAGCATCTGCTGCTGAACCTTGTCTATCTGTTGCATGCCGTCGAGGCTCTTGAGCAGGCCGGCCTTGGCATAATAATCGATGAGCGGCGAGGTCTGCTCATTATAAACATCTAGCCGTTTCCGGATCGTCTCTTCCTGATCGTCATCCCGCTGAAAAAGTTCGCCGCCACAGGCATCACAAACTCCTTCGATTTTCGAAGGGTCGAAGGTGACATGGTAGCCGCGACCACAATCCTTACAGGTTCGACGGCCGGTCAACCGTTCAACCAGGGCTTCGACATCAACCTCAAGTGAGATAACCGCATCCAGGTTCTTATCGAGGTCCCGGAGGTTATCACCCAGAGCATCGGCCTGCGGCACAGTGCGCGGAAATCCGTCGAGGATAAATCCGGCGTCGCAATCAGGCTTCTGCAAACGCTCGGCAACGATGCCGATAACCACCTCATCCGGAACCAGAGCACCGGCATCCATGAAGCTTTTGGCCTTGAGCCCCATCGCCGTCCCCTCCTTGACCGCAGCCCGGAGAATATCGCCAGTCGAAATCTGCGGGATACCGAACGCTTCGGTCAGCATCTTGGCCTGGGTCCCTTTACCTGCCCCCGGAGGGCCTAGCAAAATCAGTTTCATCCGTCTATCCCTTTAACCGCGGCGGCCCTTGATCGAAACGCCCTGCATGAAACCCTCGTAAGAGCGCGAGATCAGGTGTGCTTCAATCTGTGAAGCTGTATCCAGACCGACACCGACGACAATCAGCAACGAGGTTCCGCCAAAGAAAAACGGAACGTTGAACTGGCCGATCATGATCGTTGGCAGGACACATACGGCCGAGATATAAATCGCGCCGGCAAAGGTAATCCGGTTAAGAACGGTATCAATATAGTCAACGGTAGCCTTGCCGGGACGAATACCCGGAACGTAGCCGCCCTGCTTCTTGATATTGTCGGCAACGTCGATCGGATTAAACGTGACCGCGGTGTAGAAATAGCAGAAGAAGACGATTGCTGCGACGAAGATTACATTATACAGCAGTTGATCCGGGGTCATCATCGATGCAACAGACTGAACCCACGGCACCTCTACCAGGTTGGCGACAGTTGCCGGAAACATGATAATCGAACTGGCGAAAATCGGCGGAATAACACCGCTCATATTGATCTTTAACGGCAGATGGCTCGACTGTCCGCCGGAACGTGCTCCGGCAACCCGCTTGGCGTAATGAATCGGCAAGCGCCGCTGGGCTCGCTCCATAAAGATGATGAAGGCGATAACCGCAACCATGAAGGCCAGAATAATAATCATGACAAAAATCGACAGGGCCCCGGTCTTCAACAGTCGCACCGAGTTGACAATTGCCGAAGGCATATTGGCGATAATTCCGGCAAAGATAATCAGCGAGATGCCGTTGCCGATGCCCCGTTCGGTAATCTGCTCACCGAGCCACATGATGAAAGCGGTACCGGCGGTCAGGGTAATGACCGTAAGCAGGATAAAGCCGATTCCCTGGCTCGGTACTACCAGCTCACCGGCCGGGCCGCGCATACTCTGCAATCCGACGGCAATACCGGTCCCCTGAACAACCGACAGGATAATCGTGCCGTAACGGGTCCATTTGGTAATGGTCTTGCGGCCCTGTTCACCCTCTTTTGACAACCGCTGCACCGGTTCGAAGACGACGGTCAGCAACTGCAGAATAATCGAGGCACTGATGTACGGCATGATCCCGAGGGCAAAAACGGTCATCCGCTCCAGGGCACCCCCGGTAAAGGCCGAAACCAGACCGAGCAAGGTCCCTTCAGTCCCTTCAAAAAAACTCGCCAGAACCGACGCATCGACACCCGGCGTCGGAACATGACAACCGACCCGATAAACGGCCAGCATTCCGAGGGTAAAGAGGATACGACGGCGGAGCTCAGGGATTGCAAAGATATTCTGGACAATCGATAACAATTTAGATGACCTCGACCTTGCCGCCGGCTGCTTCAATCTTCGAAACCGCCGATTTGCTGAACTTGTGAGCCTTGACAGTCAGGGCATGACCGAGCTCGCCATCACCCAGGATCTTGATACCATCCTTGAGTCGTCCGACCAGTCCGCATTTGCTCAAAGCCTCGGCATCGACAACGCTGTCGGGCTCGAACTGGGCGAGATCACGCAGATTGACCAGCGCATATTCCTTGCGAGTGAGAGGCGTGAATCCACGCTTCGGCAAGCGCCGCTGCAGTGGCATCTGCCCACCTTCAAAACCGGGCTTGACACCGCCGCCGGAGCGGGCATTCTGACCTTTATGGCCCTTGCCGGAGGTCTTGCCGGTACCGGATCCCGGTCCGCGGCCAAGCCTCTTTCTGTTCTTCGTCGAGCCGATTGCCGGCTTAAGATTGCTTAAATCCATGTGCTTATTCCTCAACAGAAACCATATGGGAGACCTTGTTGATCATCCCACGAAACTCAGGGGTATCCTGCAAAACAACTGTCTTGTGCAACTTTGTCAGACCCATGCCGTTCAGAACACGCGAAAAGTATTCATTGCGACCGATCGGACTTTTCTTGAGTGTGACCTTTATTTCTGCGGCCATCACGACCTCCTTATCATTACTTACTCGCCGGCGGCAATGCCGCGACGGGCCATGATCTGCTCAGCACTCTGCAACCGGCTAAGAGCATTCATCGTCGCCTTGACAGAGTTGTGCGGATTATTTGAACCGAGGCACTTGGAAAGGATATCACCAACACCGGCAACTTCGAGGACGGCACGGATAGCACCACCGGCGATAACACCGGTACCTTCGGAAGCCGGCTTGAGCAGAACCTTTCCTGCACCGTACTTGCCAATAACATCGAACGGAATCGTCCGGTCCTTAAGCGGAACGGTAATCAGGCTCTTGCGGGCCTTTTCAACGCCCTTGCGAATCGCTTCCGGGACCTCTTTCGCCTTGCCGAGGCCGTAGCCAACCCGGCCCTGCCCATCGCCGACGACAACCAGCGCCGAAAAGCTGAAACGACGTCCACCTTTAACAACCTTGGCGCAACGATTGATGTGGATCACGCGATCCGTAAATTCCGATTCGACTGTGTTAATTTTCTGCTGCATCAACACTCTTCTCCTTCACTTAAAAGGAAAGCCCGGCTTCCCGTGCTGCCTCGGCAAGAGCTTTCACCCGGCCGTGGTACAGGAATCCGTTGCGATCAAAGACAACTTGCTTGATATTTTTTTCGAGGGCTCTCTTGGCTATCGCCGCACCGACCACCTTGGCCGCGTCGACATTGCCGGAACATTTGACACCTTTGGCCAGATCCTTGTTGACAGTCGATACCGAGACCAGGGTCTTGCCGGTCGTATCCTCGATAATCTGCGCATACATATGCTTGGCACTCCGGAAAATACAGAGGCGAGGGCGTTCTTCAGTACCGCGTACTTTCTGGCGGACCCGAACCTGTCTTTTTATACGTGCCTGACGTCGTTCTGCTGCTGCATTCACGTCACTACTCCTTGTTCAGTGCGAATTAAACTTTACCTGCTTTACCGGCCTTACGGACAATACGCTCATCAATGTACTTGATGCCCTTGCCCTTGTACGGCTCCGGTTCACGGAAGGAACGGATCTTGGCAGCAGTAGCGCCGACCAGTTCCTTGTCAATACCTTCGACCACGACGGTGTTCGCCTTCGGATCGACCTCGGCCGAAATTCCTTCCGGCAGCGGATACTCGATCGGGTGCGAATAGCCGAGCGCAAGGTTGAGAATCTTGCCCTTCATTTCAGCACGATATCCGACACCCTTGATTTCGAGGGTTTTTTTGAATCCCTCGGTCACTCCGTCAACCATATTGGCAATGATCGTCCGGGTCAGTCCCTGCATCGCGGTCGTCTCACGCGGGTTTTCCGGCGGCAATACCCGAATCTGATCGGTATCGACTTCAACGGCGACGCCTGCCGGTATATTCTTTTTCAAATTGCCTTTCGGCCCTTGAACATTGATCTCGTTATCGGCCAGTGCCACTTTGACACCACCCGGAATTTCGATCGGCTTTTTACCAATTCGGGACATCCTCTTACTCCTTAAACGGTACGTGTCCTACTAAACAGTACAGAGAACCTCGCCACCTACTTCCGCCTCACGGGCGGCAGCGTCATTCATGACGCCTTTTGAGGTGGAAAGGATTGCGCAACCGAGACCATTCTTAACCTGTGGAATCTCGTCCTTGCCGACATAGACCCGGCAACCCGGTGTCGACACACGTTTGATCTCGTTAATAACAGGCCGACTCCCCGTATCGTACTTGAGATAGATACGGAGGGTGCCCTGCTTGTTGTCAGGGGTTACTTTAACACTCTTGACATAACCCAGCTCGGCCAGAACATTTGCAATTGCCTCATTGATATTCGAGGCCGGCATATCCAGCTTGGGGTGTTTTGCCATGCCCGCATTACGGATGCGGGTCAACATATCTGCTATCGGATCCGTCATTCCCATGGATTCGACTCCTTCTCTCCTGTTTACCAGCTCGACTTGATTACGCCGGGGATTTTGCCTTCAGATGCCAGCTTTCGCAAGCAGATCCGGCACATGTCGAATTTGCGATAATAGGCCCGCGGACGTCCGCAGAGGGGGCAACGATTGTACTCCCTGACCTTGAATTTCTTCGGCCGCACGGCCTTTATCGTCATCGATTTCTTAGCCACTGTTTTCCTCCGCTTACGCTTCTATTATTTACGGAAAGGCATGCCCATTTTGGTCAGCAATGCCCGTCCCTGTTCATCAGTTTTCGCCGTGGTGACAATCGTGACGTTCAGACCCTTGACCTTGTCAATCTTATCGAGATCGATCTCCGGGAAAATGATCTGCTCACGGATACCGAGGGTATAGTTGCCACGACCGTCGAACGCCTTCGGTGAGATTCCCTTGAAGTCGCGAACGCGCGGCAGGGCAGAATTGATCAGACGATCAAGAAACTCCCAGGCACGGTCACGACGCAAGGTCACAGAACAACCGATCGGCATGTCTTCACGCAGCTTGAACTGGGCAATCGAACGTTTGGCCCGGGTGATGATCGCCTTCTGCCCGGTGATCATGCTCAATTCTTCAGCTGCTGATTCAAGAACCTTTATATTGGTAATAGCTTCCCCGAGACCCATATTCAAAACAACCTTCTCGACACGGGGAGCTTCCATCGTATTCTTGAGCTGCAGTTCCTTCAAAAGTTCAGGAAGCATCTCTTTTTCATATTTATCTTTCAGCCTTGCCATGGAAATTCTCCCTTACTTATCGACAATCTCGTTGCATTTTTTGCAGTAGCGAACCTTGCTACCATCATCGAGGACCTTCTGTCCGGTCCGGGCCGGCTTGTTACAGGAGGTACAGATCAGCTGAACATTTGAAATGTCAATCGATGCTTCCTTCTCGATGATGCCACCTTCGCTGTTTGCCTGGGTCGGACGGGTATGGCGCTTGACAACGTTGAGGTTTTCAACCAGTACACGCTTTTTGTCAGGCAGTACCCGAAGGATCTTGCCCGACTTGCCCTTGTCCTTGCCGGCAAGAATCATTACAGTATCGTCTTTTTTGACGTGAAGCTTTACGACAGCCATGGTTATTCTCCCAAATCCTCTTTACAGAACTTCCGGAGCAAGCGAAACAATTTTCATGTAACGACGGGCTCGCAGCTCTCTGGCGACCGGCCCGAAGATACGGGTGCCGATCGGTTCGCCGGCCGGGTTGATGACGACGGCGGAATTGTTATCGAAACGGATCAGACTCCCATCCTGCCGCGCAACTTCCTTCTTGGTCCGGACGATGACGGCACGAACGATGTCACCCTTTTTGACTTTGGAGTTCGGCATCGCTTCGCGAACCGAACAGATTATCTGATCGCCAAGGTGGGCGTACTTACGCTTTGACCCGCCGGGAACCTTGATACAGATTAACTTCCGGGCACCGGAGTTATCTGCAACATCAAGCATGCTCTGCATCTGAATCATGACTCGTACTCCTAAACGGCAACGTGTTTTTCAAGGATTTCAGAAACCTGCCAGTGCTTGTCCTTCGAAAGGGGACGGGTCTCGATGATCAGGACCTTGTCTCCGGTCGCACAGGCGTTTTCACTGTCATGCGCCTTGAACTTGACGTTCCGCTTGATGTATTTCTTGTAAACGGGATGTTTGACCATCTGCTCGACCTTGACAACAACGGTCTTGTCCATTTTGTCACTTGTGACCACCCCGATACGACTTTTACGTTTTCCACGTTCTTTCATGGTATCCTCGGTTTTCCTAAGCGTTCTTCTCTTTAATCACGGTATAAACCCGTGCGATATCTTTCTTAACCTGGGAAATCCGAGCTGGATTGTCCAGGTGGCCGGTGTGCAGCTGAAAACGAAGGTTGAAAAGATCCTGGTTCAGTTCGGCACTCTTCTTTTCCAGATCGTCTACACTGAGATCCCTGAGTTCACTAGCCTTCATGGGAATCATCCTCCCTGCTTACAAACTTTGTTTTTATCGACAGCTTGTGGGCACCGAGCCGCAGAGCTTCGCGGGCAATCTCCTCGGGAACACCCTGCATTTCGTAAAGCATCATCCCGGGCCGAATCACAGCAACCCAGCTTTCCGGGGAGCCCTTGCCTTTACCCATCCGGGTTTCTGCAGCCTTGCGGGTTAATGACTTATCCGGAAAAGCACGAATCCAGATCTTGCCACCACGCTTGATATAACGGGTCATGGCACGACGTGCCGCCTCGATCTGGCGGGCCGAGAGCCATCCGCACTCGGTTGCCTGCAGACCGAAATCCCCAAAGTTCAGTTCGGTGCCGCCCGGATTGGTTCCCCGCATCCGGCCCTTGAACTGTTTTCTATGTTTTACCTTCTTCGGCATTAACATGACGCCAAACTCCTATTAACAGATAAACTTTATTGCTGTGGTTCCTGGGCCAGGACCTCACCTTTGAAGATCAGAACCTGAACCCCGATAATTCCGTAGGTCGTCTTCGCCTCGGCAAATCCGTAGTCGATATCGGCGCGCAGAGTATGGAGAGGAACACGACCTTCACGATACCACTCGGTGCGGCTCATTTCAGCGCCGCCCAGTCGACCCGAGCAGGTGATCTTGATCCCCTTGGCGCCGAACTTGAGAGACTGACTGACCGACTTTTTCATGGCCCTGCGGAATGCGACCCGCCGCTCGAGCTGCAGGGCAACATTTTCAGCAACAAGCTGGGCATCAACTTCCGGCTTACGGACTTCCTGGATATTCAGGAAGACTTCATTATCGGTCAGCTTGGCGAGTTCTTTTTTCAGAACTTCAACCTCCGAGCCCTTCTTGCCAATGATGATTCCCGGGCGGGCAGCATGAATATGAATTTTTGTTTTGTTAGCAGCCCGCTCAAGCTCGATCTTCGAAATGCCCGCGTGAAACAGGCGCTTTTTCAGATATTCGCGGAGCTTGATATCTTCATGGAGCAGCTTGGCATAATCAGCCTCGGCGTACCAGCGTGATTCCCAGGTACGAATAATACCAAGACGAAAACCTATTGGATGAACTTTCTGGCCCAAACCTCTACCTCCTCAGGCTAGCTTTTCTCGTCAAGAACGACCGTAATATGTGCGGTCGGCTTGCGGATCCGGGTTGCACGACCCTGGGCGCGCGGCATAAAACGGCGCAGAACAGAGCCCTGATCAACAGAAATTGTCTTCACATAAAGGCGATCAATATCATCGATCCCCTTCTGCTCTGCATTGGCAACAGCAGAGCTGACCAGTTTCGAGACAATAGCCGCCGATCTCTTCGGTGAAAACTTCAGAATATTCAAAGCGTCCTGCACCCCTTTGCCCCGGATCATGTCGATAACCAGGCGGGTTTTCTGCGGCGACAGACGCGCACTTTTCAATGTGGCTTTAGCTTCCATCTGATACTCCTTTACGGATGCGTCCGCTTACCTTTTCTTGTCGGAACCGTGACCGTAATAGGTCCGGGTTGGTGCAAATTCACCGAGTTTGTGTCCAACCATGTTCTCAGTAACAAACACCGGGACGAATTTCTTGCCGTTGTGAACGGCGAATGTCAGTCCGACAAATTCCGGAAAAATTGTGGAGCGCCGGGACCAGGTCTTGATAACTTTATGGGAACCGGGTTCGGTTGCATCTACCTTGCGCATCAGACTTGCTTCTACGTAAGGCCCTTTTTTAATTGATCTTGCCACTGTCGTCTCCTCTATCTACAATGACGCTCGGTTATTTCTTGCGCCGGCGAACGATAAACTTGTCGGTACGGCGATTCGTTCTGGTCTTGTATCCCTTGGTCGGAACACCCCACGGTGTCACCGGATGGCGGCCACCGGAGCTTTTACCTTCACCACCGCCGTGCGGATGGTCAACCGGGTTCATCGCAACGCCTCGTGATTGCGGACGTTTGCCGAGCCAGCGGTTACGACCGGCCTTGCCAATCTTGATATTTTCATGGTCGGTATTACCAACCTGGCCGATCGTGGCGCAGCAGTTCTGATGAACCAGGCGAACTTCGCCTGAAGGGAGCCGCAGTTGAGCATACTTCCCTTCCTTTGCAGCGAGCATGGCGTAAGTACCGGCACTGCGTGCCAGCTGACCGCCTTTGCCGACCTTGAGCTCTATATTGTGAATCCAGGTACCGAGCGGAATCGACTTGATCGACATGGCGTTACCCGGCACGATATCAGCTGACTCGCTGGCAACAACCGTATCACCGACCTTGACTCCGACCGGCGCCAGAATATAGCGCTTTTCTCCATCAGCATAATTCAGCAGTGCTATATGCGCTGACCGGTTGGGGTCGTATTCAACCGAAGCAATCTTTGCCGGAACCTCTTTTTTGTCACGCTTGAAATCGATAATCCGATATTGACGTTTGTGTCCACCGCCTGTGTGACGCTTGGTAATCCGTCCGTGGTTATTACGGCCGCCACTTTTGGAAAGAGGCGCCAACAGCGATTTTTCAGGCGTCGACTTGGTGATCTCCTCGAAAGTTGAGGAGGTCATCCCCCGGCGCCCGGCTGAGGTCGGCTTGTAGCTTTTGATCCCCATTATACTAACTCCATTCAGTAAGTTTCAGACGATTAAACACCAAAAAAGTCAATGTTGCTTCCTTCGGCAAGTGTCACAAAGGCCTTCTTGCGGTTCGAGCGCTTACCGAACTTGAGCCCGACGCGCTTCACCTTGCCGGCGACGATATTGGTGTTTACGTTCGTCACTTTTACATCGAAAGCTTTTTCAACAGCCTGCTTGATTTGAACCTTGTTGGCATTTATGGCAACCTCGAATGCGACAACCTGGTTATCCTCTTTCAGCTGGTTTGTCTTTTCCGTAATCAACGGCTTCTTGATAATCTGATGCAGCGGTTTCATTTTGCCAACACTCCTTCCAGCTTCGATACAGCGTCCGAAGTAATCAGCATATTGCGATACTTCATGACATCGAAAACATTGACGCCATCACTCCGCAGGACCTTGACGTGCGGTATGTTGCGAGCCGACAATTCAACATTGGTATTCGAATCATCGATAACGACCAGAACATTGTCCAGCTCAAAGCGCTTCAGGAATTCGGAAAATCCACGGGTGCTGATATCTTCAACCTGCAGCTCATTAAGGACTGTCATCTTCTCTTCCTTGAACCGGAGAGAAAGGGCGCTTTTGAGAGCCGATTTCTTAACCTTGCGGTTCAATTTGAAGGAATAGTCCCGTGGAGTCGGGCCGAAAACAACACCGCCGCCAACATGGTTCGGTGCGGTAACCGTTCCCTGACGGGCGTTACCGGTTCCTTTTTGGCGATACGGTTTTTTACCACCACCACGGATTTCACCACGGCTCTTGACCTTGGCATTGCCACCACGGCGGGCGGCAAGCTGGTAACGGACCATATCGTGAATCAGGTAACCCTTGACATCGGCATTGAAGATGTCGTCATTCAATTCGAGGTCCGAAACCTTTTTCTTGTTCATGTCATAAACAGCAATTTTAGCCATTGTCTATCTCCTGCAATCCCGATCCGATCGTCGCTACTTGGCAGCCTTGACTGCCTTATGGATCATAACCATGCTGTTGCGCGATCCCGGAATGGCACCCTTGATAAGAAGAATGTTCTGCTCCGGGCGAATCTCTACGACTTCCAGATTCTGGGCGGTCGTATTTTCATTACCCATCTGGCCAGCCATTTTCTTGCCCTTGAAAACCTTTGCCGGCCAGGCACTGGCACCAATCGCACCGGCGCGTCGATGGAATTTCGAACCATGAGTGGCCCGTCCACCGGAAAAGCCCCAACGCTTGATAACGCCCTGGAACCCTTTGCCCTTGCTGGTACCGCTGACATCGATCTTGTCACCGGCCGAGAAAACCGTATTGCAGGTAATTTCGTCGCCAACATTATAGTCGTCGATATTATCGGCCTGTACTTCGCGCAGAAAGGCGAAACTTCCCTTGCCGGCCGCCTTGAAGTGACCCATCTCTGCCTTGTTGGTGCGCTGGGCCTTCTTGGTTCCGAATCCGAGCTGCAGGGCATTATAGCCGTCGGTCTGCTCTTGCTTCTTCTGCAGGACCGTACAGGGCCCGGCTTCAACAACGGTCACCGGAACGCGCTGACCATTGGCCGTAAAGACCTGGGTCATTCCTAGTTTTTTTCCAATAATTGCCTGAATCATGATGCTTACCTTCTTCTAGGCTGCATTAAAGCTTGATTTCTACATCGACACCGGCTGAGAGGTCGAGCTTCATCAAAGCATCAACCGTCTGCTGGGTCGGCTCGACAATGTCAAGCAACCTCTTGTGCGTGCGCATTTCAAACTGCTCACGGCTCTTCTTGTCAACATGCGGGCCACGCAACACGCAGTACTTGTTGATCACGGTCGGCAGTGGGATCGGGCCGGCAACGCGAGCACCGGTCCGCTTGGCCGTATCGACGATCTCGTTAACCGAGATGTCCAGCAATTTGTGATCGTAGGCCTTCAGCCGAATTCTGATCTTCTGGCTCTGCATCTGCAACCTCGTCTTTACTCGATAATTTTGGAGACAACACCGGCACCGACGGTCCGGCCACCTTCGCGGATTGCGAAACGCAGGCCTTCGTCCATGGCGATCGGTGTGATCAG